>NZ_CP177288.1:0-82090 GCF_046837775.1 Hoeflea sp. Naph1
TCGTGGCGGGCGGGATCGATGACGAAACCAAATGGGCCGACCGTGTATTCCGCCGAGCGAACCAGAAATCGGCGCTCCTCCGCAGCGTGATCGCGCGTGCCGCCAAGCGTCGCGATGACCTCGACAAAGCCGCCGTGATGATCCGACCTGATGGCGGAGATGACGATCCAGTCGCCGGCATGGCGCGACTGGAAGGCCCGGCGATCCTTTTCGTGGGATTGACCGGGTTCGAGCACGGTTCCCGTGATCGCCTCGAATTCGTCCGGCCAACTGTCCTTGACCGTCTGGTCGGCGCAGCGCCGTTCGAAGCTGGTAAACAATTCCGGGAAGGTGATCGCAACGATCGCCCACTCGACGTCTTCTTCGTACCAGCTATTGGCATTGTAAAGCCGCCCATCGACCCTGGCATTGCGATCGGCCGCAAGATGGAATCCGCCATGACCGGCAGTCGAATGGCAGACGATCCCTTCTGCAAAGACCGTGGCGCCCTGCGAGGGTCCCCAGAGCGTATACGCGCGGGAGCGGATTTCCCGGCGGCCGAGAGCATTCTTCTGGCGGATGTGCTCGGCCTTCTCGGCCATTTTGGCACGGAAAGCCAGCTCGTCGGCGAGCGCGCCGTGAAATCCGTAGAAGTCTCCCCGCGCGAGCTCGTGCAAAGACCGGCGCTCCAACCATGCCGCGGCAAGGTGGTGGGTTCCATTCCGGCCAGTCAGCATGGCGTAGGCGGTGTCATTGAGGCGCGCCACGGGAAATCCCTCAGCGCTGGTCCCGAACTCAACCCCGGCCAGGTCGGTGGGCTGTGAGGCGGAAGGGTGGGATTGGGCGGAATTGGTCATGCCGCCCTCCCCTCGACATGATCGGCGGCCACCTGGTCGGCGGTCACCTCAAGCAGCACCGCATCGGGGTAGCCGTGGCGCGACAGCCATTCATCGGCCGCGGCCCTGCTGACCGCGACGTGAACCAGTTCGCCCGCATCGCCGGGGTGGCTGAAAACGAGAACAAAGCCGGCAGATGGACGCTCGATGACGGTGAAGTCGAGATCGCTGTCGAGCGAGAAGGTCTTGAAGACCTTCAGCACGATCACCGCCTTGGTGCCGAAATCTCCCTCGTGAAGGGTGAAGCTGGCTGGAATGGCGGTCTCGCCGACGACAGTGCCGGGCTGTCTCTTGACGAGCCGGCCGGTGTTGTTGTGACGCTCCCAGGCCTGGAGCTTGCGGCGGTGCCGCTCAGGGGGACGGGGTGTTTCGTCTGAATAGCGGATGATCGCACCGAGCGGTGCAGTGTCGAAAATCAGTTGTGCGGACATGAGTGATGCCTTCCTGTTGGATGAATCGGAACGGAAACGCCGCCGGACGATGCCGGCGGCGTGATGTGCGTTCGGAAGGAGGTAGACCGCTATTCGGCGGCCTCGCGGAAATCCTCGGAGACGGCGCCCGAGTCGATGTCGCTCTCATCCAGCTCGTCGATGGAGCCGTCGGCATCCCCGGCGTCCTCGTCCTGGGAGAGCTCGTTGCGGGCCTTCCAGTCGGCGAGTTCATTTGCCTCCGGCGCGAAGTGCGCGGAGGCATGGACGAAGCGTTCTTCCTTGAAATGCTCGACGAGCGCGGCGCGGGTGTCGCGGACCTTGTTGCGCGGTGACACCGAGGTATCCGAGCATGCCACCTCGAGCGCCTGGCGGGAGAGGCACAGAAGAAAGTCTTCGGTCCCCATATTGGGCAGGAAGCCGTCGGCTCCGACAACGGCGCCGGCGATCCGCGAGACGATGCCGCTGTTCGACATGTTGCGGCGGCACGACAGCACCTCGATCAGCACCGAGCGGACCGCGACCCTGAGCGTGTCCGTGTCGAAGGCGAGATTTCCCGTCTCATCGACCAGGGTCGCGGCATGGGGCGCGATCTGGCTGCGGAACGAACCAGTACTGCCCGAGCCGGTATCAACGCGGACGTTCTGACCGGCAAAGGCGATGACGAGCAGCGCCATCAGCGTGTCGTCCTCGATCGGTGCGCGGGCGAGCGCTTCATGAAGCGCATCAGTGCGGAAATCGCCGATCATATCCTGGCCCTTTTGGGTCACATCGGGTCGCTGCGTCGGTGCTGCGGCGCCGCCCTCCTCCGCCTTGCTCTTCGCTGCTTTCGGCTCCGGCATCCGGTAGACGACGGACTGCACCTTGCCGTCGCGATCGAGATACATGGCCGTATGGTCTGACTTCTTTGGCTTGCCGTAGACGCGTTCGGCCTTCCTGGGGAGTTCCGGACCGTTCCAGCCATTGAGCTCGGCAATCATGCCGTTCCTGGGCAGGTTGTTGGTCATCCACTCCTGCTGCGCGCCGAGAAAGGCCTCGGCATCGGTCGTGTAACGGCTGTCCTCGTCAGCCGGGGCGAAGAGGTCCTCGACCCATGCAATGCCATAGGCTTGCGCCAACTCATCGTCGAAGCTGGCATCGCGCGCATACATGCGGGTTTTCGAAAGACCTTGGGCCACGGACCACCAGGTGGTCGTCTCGTTTTTCTTGGGCTTGTGCGCCTTCCAGACCTCTTTCTGCTCAGCGATCGAGGCAGCAGCGATTGTCCTGAGTTGCCGTTCATCGGGCATGTCGCCTTTTGACATCTGGTCGAGCATGGCGGGCAGCACATTGGCGAGCAGCCGCAGCTTCCTGATCTGGCGCACCGAAAGCGACAGTGCTGCGGCGATGCCTTCCTCGGTCCAGTCGAGCGCAACAAGGCGCTCGATGCCCCGCCATTGATCGACCGGATTGAGCGGTTCGCGGGCGATATTCTCGACCATGGAGCGCATGGCGCCGCCGTCATCTGCCGCATCGGTCACGATAACCTCTATCTCCTCGAGCTCCGCGGCAATCGCACCTCTGGTGCGGCGATGGCCGGCCTGAATGATGAAACCGTTGCCGCCATCGGCCTCGGGAGAAACGACGGGCGGCTGGATGATGCCGACGGCCTTGATGGTCGCGGCCAGCAGCGCATCGCCCTGCGGCGTGGATTTGGATTTGCGGGCATCGTCGGGATTGTCCTTCAGCGCGCGCGGATCGATCTTGATGATATGCATGGGAAGCTCCTGTTCGCGATTGTGGATCCGGCACCGCGCCGGTTTCCTTTTTCGTCTTCTTCTCGAAGACATCCCCGGGACCGCGGAGCGGGCGGGTCGGTGCAACTGCGGCCGAGCGTCCCTGTCCGGGCCGGACAAGCGGGGCTGCAAAGACCTGCGAAGAACGACGGGCCGGGATGGCGCAGGCGGCGGTTGAGCGACAGCATCACCGGTTCGACCGATCTGCGACCGGTCCCCTTCCTCATTCTTCAGGCCGCCTCCACGGCCTTCCTTCCCTCCTTCAAGACCTCATCCGCCAGATCGGCTTCGATTGCTTCGAGCTGCCGTCGCTTGTCGGCAAGCTCGTCCTCGAAGCCGAATACCCCGCCCTGGCGGGACTGGTAGGAGGCGAGCCGGCGCTTCGCATCGTCGAGACGGAACCGGTATTGCGACCGCTCGTCTTCGAAGCCGCCCAGCACATGTTCGATGCGGGAGACGGCGCCGAGCGGAGTGACGGTCAGCGCCAGGTCGATCTCCGTTTCCGCGTCGGTTCGAGCGAGCGCGACGTCGTATTGGAATTCATCGTTTCCGAAGCACTTTCCGGCGAAGACGAGATCGAAACCGCCAATGGTGGCAATGGTGGTCTCATTCTCCTCCTGCAGATGCACGAGCGTCATGATTTCCTTCATCAACGCCCGGCCGGCGGGCTTGCGCTCGGTGAAGTATTGGCCGCCCACGGTCAAGGCGAAGGCCTCGCCTGCTGTCGGAATCCTGCGTTCGATGTCCTTGCCGATCTCGGAGATCCGCCGCGTGTCGTGCTCGATATCGCGCTCGGCATTGCGGATCTGGCGGCGAACGGCAAAGAGATCGTCTCGGTGCGCCGCGCGCAAGCGTTCGAGCCGGGCGATATCGGACTCAAGGCCTGCCTTCTGCATCAGGCGCTGATCGCCGGAAGCGATCGCTTTGGCCATGGCGAACTGGTTGGCCTGCCCCTCGCCCAGATCTTCGAGCCGGCGAACGGACGTGTCGCCGGAGAGGGCCGCGGCGATGAACCGGGCCTTGCGCTCGTTGTTCTGCCACATCTGCGCATCCATCGAGCCTTCGGTGGCGTAGGCAAAGATGTCGATCTCGTCATGCTGATTGCCCTGCCGTTCGATGCGGCCTTCACGTTGTTCGATCTGGGAGGGAAGCCAGGGCACATCGAGGTGGTGGAGAGCCTTCAAGCGAATCTGGGCGTTGACGCCTGTACCCATGGTCTCGGATGAGCCAATCAGAAAGCGGACCTTGCCGGCATTCACATCGGCGAAGAGCCGATGCTTGGCTTCGGTCTTCTTGTAGTCCTGCATGAAGGCGATCTCCGAGGCCGGAACGCCGAGGCGGACCAGCTCGTCGCGGATCCAGCGATAGGCGGAAAAGCCTCTGCTTTTCTCGACGCTGATCGTGCCGAGATCGGAAAAGATCATCTGCGCCGCGCCGGGCAGGTCGAAGGGCTTGCCCTCACGGGTCAGGTACTCGTTTTCTCCGGTCTCGCGCCAGATGCGATAGGCGTTGGCGATCAGCTTGTTGAGCTTGTTGTCCAGCTCATTGTCATTGTCGGGATCGACCAGCCGGAGATCAATCGCCGCATGGCGTCCGTCGGTAATAACGCAAAGCAGAATGTCGTCGCCGGGCTGGGCCGGACCTTCGCGCTTTTCAATGGCCTTGATGCGGGCATCGAGGATCTGCTGATAGAGCTTGAAGTCGTCGGTTGGCTTGGCGGTGACGATCTGCCGTTTGCCGGTCGAAACGGAGGGGATTTTCACGTATTGCCGCAAATCCTCCGGCAAAACCACATCGGCGAATGAGCGGAACATTGCGATCAGTTCCGGCACGTTGACGAAGGTGGCGAACCGCGAGACGGGCTTGTATTTGCCCGAGGGCTGCAATTCGAGTTCGGTCGCCACATCCCCGAAGGTCGAGGCCCAGGCGTCGAATTCGTGCAGGCCGCGTTCCTTGAGCGCGTCGAAGCCGAGGAAGCGCTGAACCGAGAACATTTCGCCAAGCGTATTGGTGATCGGCGTACCCGAGGCCAGCACTAGTGCCCGACCCGGGTTCTTTGTCTCGATGAAGCGGGATTTCACATAGAGGTCCCAGGCCCGCTGCGAGCCGTTCGGATCGACGCCTTTCAGCGTCGACATATTGGTGGCGAAGGACAGTTTCCGGAACTCCTGCGCCTCGTCGACGATGATCTGGTCGACGCCGATCTCGGAAATGGTCAGGAGGTCGTCCTTGACGGTCGCCAGAGACTCCAGCCGGTCCTTCAGACCCTCCTTCAGCCGTTCCAGTCGCTTGCGTGACACCCGATCGTCGCCCTCGACCCTGGTGAGCAGATCTTCGTAGAGCGCGAGCTCATCCTCGATCATCTGCTTTTCGAAGACTGCCGGTACGGCGATGAACTTGAAGGCCGAATGGGTGATGATGATCGCGTCCCAATTGGCCGTCGCGGCGCGCGACAGGAAGCGGTGACGCTTTTCTTTCGAAAAATTCGTCTCGTCGGCGACGAGGATGCGCGCCGTCGGATAGAGCGCCAGGAACTCGCGGGCGGCCTGGGCCAGGCAATGGCCGGGCACGACAAGCATGGCTTTCGAGATCAGGCCGAGCCGGCGTTGTTCCATGATGGCGGCCGCCATCGTCATCGTCTTGCCGGCGCCGACGGCATGGGCGAGATAGGTCGTACCCGCTGAGATAATCCGCCAGATGCCCCGCTTCTGGTGGCCATAAAGAACAAAGGCGCCTGAGGCGCCCGGTAGCTGGAGATGGTCCCCGTTGAAGGATCGGGGCGCGATATTGTTGAAAGTGTCATTATAGACCCTGGCCAGCCGGTCGGTGCGGTCCGGATCGGACCAGACCCAGGTCTGGAAGGCGGTCTTGATCTTGGTGAGCTTCTCCTTTGCCGCCTCGGTGTCGACGACATTGAGGACCCGCCGCTCGCTGTCGCCGTCCCTGATTGTATCAAAGATTTGCGGGACGCGGCTGTTGAGCGCATCGGCGAGCAGCTCGCCGGCATGACGGCGCTTGGTGCCCCATTCCGACGTGCCTTCTGCGCGGTAGGCGAGCATGCGGGCATCGACCGTCCATGAAGCGAGTTCCGGCATGTGCCGGATCGTGATGTCCGCTCCCATCGACTCCTTCACAAAATCTACGACATCGGAGGCTGGAATCCACGGCGCACCAAGCCGCGCCGTGATCTCCGACGGGCTGAGATCGGCCGGCTGCACCGCCTCCAGCGCCTCGACATTGCGCTTGTAGGCCGGATCCATCTCGGCGGCCGCTTCCGCGATCGCCAGTTTTTCGCGGACCGGGCCCGAGAGGTAGGCGTCGGATGTCTGCCATGATCCATCTGCCGGATCGCGATAAATCGCGCTGCCGAGTTCCGCGATGACAGTCTCCCGGTCTTGATGAAGCAGCTCGGCGATATGATCGATATCGACATGACCGCGTTCGTTGAGGACGACGGCCAGAGCGTCGGCGGCGCTGGTGATCACTGGGGGTGATGGCGGCGCAATCACCCGTTCCGAGAAGATCGGGCCGGGTTTCGCTGTATCCGTATCGAGATCGTAATTTTCTATGGAGGCGACCAACCAGCAGTCCGGATCGTCGAGGAAGGGATGCAAGTTCGGCCGGCGATGCGTTTCGCGCGTCTCGCCCGTCGCATCGTTCTCCGAGATTGACACCTTCGTGTGGTTGATCGGACCAAAATCGCGCACGAAGCTCGACCAGGCGATGCGCAGCTTTACTTGAAGATCGCGCCACGGTTGATCGGTCTCCTGAGCCTTGAGGACCGCACGCACCGCGTTGCGGACCGGGATCAGCTTCCTGACGACGTTGACCTGCTTTTCCGAGAAGCCATCTCCGGAACGGCCCTTACGGACGGGAACCTGCGCGGGTTTGCCGTCGAGAACCTGCATCAGCCCCTTCGGTGGGTCGATGAAGAAGCTGCCCTCGCGGACATGGGCGTCCCCTGGTCTGGCGACATCGGTCGGCGTCGCACCGAATTCGAGATCGAAATCGATCTCTCCGGGTTCGCCGTCATAGAGCGCTTCCGGAAGAAGATGGATTGCGGCGTCCAACGCAGCTTTGGGATCGCCGTCACCGGCCAGGCAGGTATAGTTTTCGCCGAAAGGACCGGATGTGGTCGTGTGGCGGCCGAGCACATGATCGGCGTGATCGGCGAACCAGCGGTTGACCCTGATGGCCTCGCAGTCCTCGCTGGCCGGAATGACCTCGGCCAGGTCCAGCCACGCCGCGTCGCTCCGGGATTCGCCCGGCTTGCGCTTGCGAAAGAACAAGATGTCGACGACGACGTCCGTTCCCGCATCCTGCCGGAAGCTGCCCTCGGGCAGGCGGATCGCCGCGATCAGATCGGCGGATTTGGCGATGTGCTCGCGGGCCGCGGCGTCCGCCTTGTCCATCGTGCCCGACGAGGTGACGAAGGCGGCGAGCGCACCGGGTTTCAGAAGATCGATAGACCGCGCGAGGAAATAGTCATGCAGCCGCAGGCCCATTGACCGGTATGCGCGGTCGGAGCGTACGGTCCTGTCCGAGAACGGCGGATTGCCAATCGCCAAATCGAAGTGCGCCGGCAGATCGGTACGCGCGAAATCACCTTCGATGATACGGGCGACCGGCTGGAGGAGCTGGGCGATCCGCGCGGTGACCGGATCGAGCTCGACGCCGGTGACGAATGACTGACCGCGAAGC
The DNA here is from genome assembly GCF_046837775.1 of Hoeflea sp. Naph1. GTDB lineage: Bacteria > Pseudomonadota > Alphaproteobacteria > Rhizobiales > Rhizobiaceae > Hoeflea. Next base: position 7,780 of record NZ_CP177288.1, read on the forward strand.
GCTTCCGGGATGAGGGCTGGGAACAGCCCCGTGCCGATGCCCGGTTCGAGCACGCGGCCGCCGCGCCAGCCGAGACGTTCGAGGCCCTTCCAGATCGCCCGGACGATGAACTCGGGCGTGAAATGGGCATATTGCGTGCAGCGGGCAAGCGAGGCGTAGTCGGCTTTGCTGACAGCCTCCTGCAGGTCTTGGCCAAGTTCCTCCCATCCTTTCCGAAACCCGCCGTCGCCGGGCCGGGTGAAGATGGCGTTGGCGAGATCGGAAGCGCCGAAGCCAGTGAACCGAATGAGGCGCGCCTGTTCGTCATGCGTCGCCGGTCGGTCCTCGGCCGCGATCGCCGCAGCGAGGGAGATAGCGTCGAGATTGTCGCGGGCGCGGGCCTTCCAGCCCTTCGCCAGGTCGCGGTTTCCGGAAAGATGGAAATTGCTGCCGCGCTCGGGCGCTTCGACGGCCTGTCGTTCCGCGGGTTGCCGGCTCTTGGACCGCTTGGACGGTGCTGCCGGCGGTGGTACGCCCTCGTCGGGTTCGATCGCCGGACTTTTGGCAAATACGGTGACGCCAAGGCCCAGGCCGGAAGACAGTGCGCTCTGCGAACTGCCAAACATGTCGAGGGTAAAGGGATCGTGGTCGGACATTGATGGTGTCTCCTGTGATGCGAACGCACGGAGCCGCGCCGCCGGGCGAACCGGCCGCGTGGGGGACGTGCGGAGTTGGAAGTGCGGTTAGCGGGTGATCAGCGAGAACGAGATCTCGTTCTCGGTGAGCTGGATCCCTAGATAGGGTGCGGCGAAGTTCCGGTTGAAACTCGGTAGGACGAGGCCGGCATCGATGAACTCGATCCCGTCATCGCCGCCGAAGTGCCGGCGCTTGTAATCCCACCAATCGTCACTGCCCTTCGGGTGGCATTCGTTCGAATAAACGACGAGTGGCTTTTGGCCCTGCGCCAGCTTGCCATTGGAGATGATGTAAACGCCCTCGTCGCCGACGAGCCAGAACCCCGGTTTTTCGCCCTCACCGGGCCTGGTGCCGTAGTATGGATTGCGGAAACCGCCATTGGCGGCCGCATCCGCTTCGCCGCGTGCAATGACCTTGCGCACCGCCATTATTGGAAATGTGAACATAGCGAACCTCACGCGGCGACTGGCAGCGGAAGGTGCCGCAAATGAACGGGCAGCTTTTCCGCGATCTGCGCATCCGTCAGGTCGTCGAGCAGCTGGAAGCTGGTCTCCGACCGACCGTAGAGGATGACCGTTCGCTTGCCACGATGCTCGGGCCGGAAGGCCTCGCCGGCATAGCCTCGATAGTCGTCCTGCGTGGCACTCCAGATGTGCTCGATCCGTTCTTCGCGGGTCATCGCCTTGACCGGCCAGCGTTCGCGCTCGACAATCGCGTCGCGCATCTCGTACGGCGAGCGTGGATCTGCAAGATCGCAATAGGCGTGAAAGAACCGCGTCACTCTATTGATGCTGAGCGTGTAGAAGACGCTGGTGATGCTGCCGGTCAGGAATTCGCGCATGGCGAACATCTCGCCGCGCATCCACAACGGGGGCAGGATTTCGAGCATGTAGTCGTGTTCGGGGCGGGCGATTTCGAACCATTCGCCGGCGTAAAGCGCGCTGTCGTCGGTCTGCCAGCGATCAGGCCGCTGGGCGTGCCGGTCAAAGAGACGGAACATCTGATGGCGGTCTGTGATACCGAAATAGATCTTGCGGATGGGAGAAGTCATGGCGGGCTCCTTTGAGGCCTGTCACGGACTGAAGCGCGGCGCCGTCCCCGGCTCACCATCCTCTTCAGCCCTTCCGGACCCCTTCCCGCGGCCGCCTCTCCGTCCGGCCGGGTCAAGGGCCGGCGTCAGCCGGGCGGAGCTTCACCCTTGAGGCGGCCGGCGGGCATGCGGCAGCCGTTCTTCTCCTCCTCTTTTCCGTCCTTCTTTCTTTTCTCGGCCTTCAGAACCTCGTTCCAGTCGTCCAGCTCGGGCCGCAGCCGCTCGAAACCGGCCCCGGCATCAATGGCGAGCCCCTTGAGCCGTGCAGCGAAAATGCCGCCCTGCCGGTTATTGTCGCTGGCCGCCACGATTTCGGCGCCAGAGCGCTTGGCCAACGCGAACAACATCTCGGTCGTGGCCAGTGACCAGCCGCCCCCAGTGCTGAGATAGTGGGTGTCGGGTCGCGAGTCCTCGAGCGCGCAAAGGCTCATCGCGTCGATTGCGGCCTCGGTGACACAAAGGCGCAATGACGCAGGGTCGCCGAGCGCGAAGAGCAGCTTGGCGCCGCCGGAGGCGAAACCACGCCAGTCGGGGCCCCGTTCTTCCCATCCTGTTACGGTTCCCGACGGATCCCGGTGGACCGCCCACATGCTGCCTTGCGGCCCTTCGCGGAGAAGGCCCTGGGCGCTTGCCCTCTGGAGGACTGAGTCCGGAAGTGCTCGCTCGTCCCGCAAGTAGCGCCAGGCTGCGGAGCCGGGCCATGGCTTGCGGCGTGCCGACCAGCGCTCAAGAACGGACAGATCCGGCATGCGATCGCACGATTGCCGCTGCCATTGCGGCTCCGATGGCACGAAGCCGACCAGATCGGCGACGACATAGAGAGCGGCCGCAAAGGGGAGGCCGTCGAGATGTTCGACAAGACGAAAGACGTCCCCTTAGCGTCTGACAGGGGATCGAACCATCCCTGGCCATTGTGGATGACAATGATGATGTCGTCGCCCCGGCGGTACTTGACCGCGCGGCGGGTGCTTTCATTCAGGTCGACGGCAAAACTCGCCGTTTCCAGCACCGCACTGCAGGCGACCTTTCCCCTCAGTTCTTCCAGATCTACTTTTTCCATTCTCTCTCCGCGTCCGGCGCGTCCTCTGTTCGGGTTTCCGCTCCCGGTCTTTTCGGGGCGTCCCCCAAGGCCGCGAAGAGCAAGGCAGGACAAGGGCGCGCCTGGCAAGCTGGCATTTGTGCCGGGTCGCAGGTTTCGGGACCAGAAGCGGCGAAGCCTCCCTTGCCGGCCGCTGCGCGCAAGCGGCACCACGGTCGTTTCCGTCGCTCTTCAATGCTCCCCGTCTGCTACCGCGTCTGGGATTGCCGCCCGGAGGGGGAAGATCGCTTGCGAGCGTCCGCTCAGGCAACAGCCCGGTCCGCAGCACTACGCCAATAGTCCTTCCCGAGTGCAACGCGCCTCCAGGCTGCTCTGACACATAACCGATATGATTGCGGGGTAAGTTGCCGTACAACTTCGAATGTGGCGCATTTCTCACCCAGAGCTATTCCGCAGACATCGCTGCGGGCGTCATGTCGCGCGCCCTCGAGGCTGTTTCGACGAAGCAATCGTGTTCATTGAGTGGCATGGCGCCACTCCCGTTTCTGAGAACCGCCGCGAAAATGGAACTGGGCTACTTTCCGGGCTGTGATAAAAAATTGCAAAAGTTTAATTATGGAACACTCGATAATTTCCGACCCAGTTTTGTAAACTTCACAGTGGCAGAGAAAGGGCAACGGCCGGTCAGAACCCTACCAGCACCATGTCCAGTGCGGCCATAATCTCATTGTCCTGCCCCATCAGACTGGTGACCGGGCTGCGCAACAGCGCGCGGGGAACCGCAGCCATGAACTGCGTGACCATGACATGAGGCGCGTCCCCGATGTTGAACACCGGGTTGAGGCGGTCGGCCGGAACCGGAGCTTGGTTCAGAGGCAGAAGCGGCACCACCACCCGCGTGTTCAGCTCGCTGAGAACATCTGCCTGAACATCGAGCACATAGCCGGTGCCGCCGGGGTTGGCGAAAACCTCAAAACGCGCCATCAGAACTGCCTGTATTTCTCCAGAGGCAAGCCGTGCGCCTGCGCCCACGCGTTCGAGCTAGCAAGAGCCGCAGCATTCTCGCGCCGCCAGGCTTGCGCCTTCGCCTCGGCAACGGCACGCCGCAAACCTGCCTCTGCGGCTTGTGACAGATTCACCCCGAACGATCTGGCCTCCGTCAGCAGAGACGAGTCCAGGGTCAGGTTTGTGGGTTTTCTGGGGGGCAGCCTGTGATTGCATGGTCTCTCCTCACTTCATGCGCATAATATATGCACATTGAGTGTGTGGCAAGGCACTGATGTTGCTGTTACCCTTCGATCCAAGGTTCCGCTTGATCTGAGACCCTTTCAAACTGGGACTCGGACAATTTCTGGAAGATTGTTACACTTCAATTGAGACTTTTGCGGCCTGAGTCTCAATTGAAGTGTAAATCGACAACAGGTCCGACGAGCGGGGTGATTAGAGAAGCCATGCTCAAGAACTGTTGCGGCTAGGCGTTCGGCTTGCATCGAAAATGGGATGGGATTTCAGGATCATGAAAGTTTCGGAGCCTGTCATTCTGGTCTGGAAGTCGATCGCAATCATCATCTCTATGCCGACATGCCACTTGAAAACAGGAACACCATGTAGGCCGCGTAGAGCGCGAGCATGAGTGCCCCCCCATGTCCGGCCAATGGATTTGGTGGCGAACAGCAGCGCCAAGAGCAGCAGCGCCGCCCCGAGCATGACTGGCGTGTCGATCTGGCGAAACCGCTCCGTGACTTCGATTGGCTGGATTACCACTGTCACACCAAGAATGGCGAGAATGTTGAAAATGTTCGAGCCGATTACGTTTCCAAGAACCACATCGGAGTGACGCCGTAATGCGGCGACGATGGCGGTGGCAAGTTCCGGCAAGGATGTTCCAATGGCGACAAGGGAGAGTCCGATAACCGCGTCAGGTACACCGAAGTCTCGTGCAATGTTTACTGCTCCCTCAACGAGCATGTCAGCGCCGAAGACCAGCGCAGCTATTCCCCCGATTGCCAAGACTGGTGCCAGCCACGGTCGGGGCAGAGGAATGTCCTCGAAGTCCTCGGCCTCGTGCTGGAACGCCTTGGCTTTGCGATCCCGCCGCTCCAGCAAGTAGCTTGAGCCAAGATAGCCAGCAAGCACCACCAGCATGGCGATGCCTTCGATACGGCTGATGACTTCACCCTGGACCAAACCGAAAGCGAAAAGACTGACAAGGGTCGCAACCAGTGCCTCGCGAACTGCCGTGCGTTCCCAACTCATGATCGGAGCAATGACAGCTGCTACACCCACTATGAGCAGCACATTGGCGATGTTTGAGCCAACCACATTCCCGAGCGCAATTTGTGGCGCACCGTCAAGGGCGGCGTTAACGGACACAAGCAGTTCCGGCGTGGACGTGCCAAAACCGACGATGACCAGCCCGATCAGAAGTTTCGAGATGCCCAATCTCTCGGCGATGGCGACCGAGCCCCGCACCAGGCCCTCGCCACCGACGAAAAGAAGAACGAGGCCCGCAGCGACGAGAACAAGATCATGAAGCATTCGTGTTCCTATTTATTGAGAAGCTGCAGTGCGCTCAGAGAATCTGGGCTCCTCCGGGAATTGGATATCGCTGTCATCAATTTCAATGGTCTGGTTCCGAGACGACTTAGTTTTCCATAGAGCGTCGTTCACATGTGGAGCTCAACAATCGAGCGGAGAATGCCCACTTAGCTGTTTTGCGAATGGGCTCTGATTGAGTGGACGGTCTCCTCCCCCGGCATCTGTGATGCCATAGTGCGGTTTTTGGAAGCCGCAAACAGGAGAACCGTCCATGAAGGAAGTTAGCACAATAGGAATTGATATAGCCAAGAGCGTATTTCAGGTTCACGGGATTAATGCGGTAGGTGACGTGGTTATCCGCAGAAAGCTTCGGCGGTGCGAGGTTGAGGAGTTTTTCAAAAGACTGCCTGCCTGTTTGATCGGAGTTGAGGCATGTGCGTCCGGACACTATTGGGCGCGGACGCTTATAAATATGGGCCATGACGTAAGGCTGATGCCCGCCGCTTATGTGAAGCCCTACGTCAAAAGGCAAAAGAACGACGCAGCGGATGCAGAAGCGATCTGTGAAGCGGTTCAGCGTCCGACGATGCGGTTTGTTCCGGTCAAGAGTGAGGAACAACAAGGCGTACTGATGCTGCACCGTGCCAGGGAATTGCTCGTCCGGCAAAAGACGATGCTGATCAATGCACTGCGTGCTCATCTGGCGGAACTTGGCATTGTTGCCCGTCTTGGCGTTATGGGCGTCAGGGATTTGGTCGCCTTGGTCGAAGAAACCGATCAATGCGAAGTCCCGGAGATCGTGCGGCGTGCTTTGCTTCCTTTGTGTGATCAGCTGCGCCATGTGCAAGAGAAAATCGGAGAGATGGACCGGCAGATTCTGAAGTGGCATCGTTCGAATGCATTGAGCCAACGCCTTGAAACCATTCCCGGCATTGGACCGGTCACGGCCAGTGCGCTCGCCGCAACCATCACTGATGTCTCCAGCTTTCATTCGGGCCGCCAGCTGGCAGCTTGGATAGGTCTTGTTCCCCGACAAAGTTCCTCGGGTGGCAAAGAACGCCTTGGGAGAATTACGAGACAAGGCGATCCCTATATCCGCCGCTTACTGGTGATCGGAGCAACTGCTGTCCTGCGCTTCAGCCGCAAGTCGAAAACAGCTTCGACGCAATGGGCGACGGGCCTGCTGGAGCGAAAGCCTGCAAAGGTGGCGGCTGTCGCCCTGGCAAACAAGATGGCGCGGATCGCATGGGCATTGATGACAAAAGAGACCAGCTTCAGGACAGTCACGGGCTGACAAAGCAATCGCGTTTTGAAGCTAAACGAGTTGGTGAGGTGCTGATGGTGTGATGACAAGGGTCGAAACCCGGATCTGGAAAATCCGTTTTGCGACGAGCGCGAAAAGCGCGTGGCTCTGTATGGAACCTGATCTGCGGACTTCATCATGGCCAGCGGCAGTCTGTGATAGGCCGCAATCAAAGGCCGGACACATGCCTGCAACTGACCAACCTGTCAAAACATCAAGAAGCTCTTACCAAACGGAGACCGTCCACACATGCTGGCCGGCTTGATCCGCCTGAAACTGTGTCATCTCCTCTTGCAGACGGCACTGTATCGCCTTGCCTTCCTCCAGCGAAAGGCCGAGATCGTCGAAACGAGCTCCATCGACAGGCCGTTCGATGGTTCCCACTTCCCGACGTTGCAGAACTCCATCGACCCCGACAAGCTCCACCCAGACGTTCATTCTCAACTGCGCCGTCACCGAGTGACCTTTCTGAAAAGACCTCGATTACCTGAAAATCCTTACCCCCACCTTTTTCCCGCTCCCAAAGCCTGCTGTTTGGGTCATCCTGACGAATGTGTCGCTTAGGAAATTCAGCGCGTCATTGCGGCGGTTTGGCAGCGGCGAAGATCACCACGTGCTTGTCGCTGTCGAACTCGATCGCGAGAATGTTCCCGATCAGAATGTTGCGCGAGTTGACGGCATTATAAAGCAGGGCATTACTCTGGAGTACTCGTCGCATGTCATCGACATCTTGACTGTATTCGCTGAGTTTGCCCGCAATTTCCTCAGGCGGCCCGCCTTTAACCGCGCTGGAATCTGGTATGAAGATGATGTCGATCCGGTCGAGATCCGTGACCTTGCGGATACGGTTGGTATTTTCGCCTGAATTCTCGATTGCTGCAATGATTCGGTCTTTGTCGTCCTCGGACCGCGCCTGGTCTTCTCGAACCTCCGAATCGATGATTCTGTCGACCGATTGTAGCTGTTGATTACCCTGTGGTTCCTGCGCGCTAGCAGACAGGCTCCAGATCGAACATCCAATGATGGCCCTGACTGCGAGTTTAGCCAACTGCTTGCGGCTTTTTTGGTTATTTATCATTTGCTGATCCTTCGACTGGAGGCGTTTTATGGACAATTCCATCCAATGAAGTCAAACGACAGAAATTGTTCCGCCGCTTGTTTTCTTAGGTAGGTCTGCGCCAGACCGGAACGCGTTGTCAACTCTCCTTCCGGGTCGCGATTGTCAGGTCATCCTCTTGACTACGGCTGGCGGCGACGATGTCGGCAAGAGATGCGCCTCTTTCCTCTGCGACCACTTCTGTGGCGCAAGGCTATAACACGCTTGAACGGTATTTTCCGCTACTTGTGCACACAGTTCTTTCTGGAGCCGAGCATCTCGGGGATACCAGGTTTACCAGTCAGGCCACCCAGGCTGGTTTTTTGTGCCCAGATTGCGGCAATAGCTAAGACGAGTCCGCGAAGCGGATGCCAGCTGGCAGGATTGTCGACTGACGCTGGCAAATGCCTGGCGGATCACCCCAGATAAACCTTGCTCGACGGGTAGGCGACACGAGGCTTGGAGCGGGTCGCCAAAAAGAATCCCAGTGTCAACGGGCCGACGCGACCGATGAACATCACAGCGATGATGACGGCGCGACCGAGCCCATCAAGTTCCCCAGTCGCTCCGCGCGAGAGGCCAACGGTTCCAAAGGCGGAGGTCACCTCGAACACGAGATCGAGGAAGTCACCGTCGTGTGAAATTGTGATCAGGAAGATCGCCATGAAGACGGTGAGCATGCTGACCATGGTCAGCGCCAGAACCTTCATCACTTCGTCCGAACCGAGGCTGCGCCCAAAGACATGCAACTGCGTCCGGCGCTGGAAGAAGGCAATAGTGGCCAACAGCAACACGATGAAGGTTGTCACCTTGATGCCGCCAGCGGTTGATGTGCTGCCTCCGCCGATCACCATGAGCGACATGAACATCATCGCCGTGCTGTCATGAATGCCGCCGATATCAACCGTGTTGAAGCCAGCGGTACGCGTTGTGACCCCTTGGAACCAGCTCGCCCAGAGACGATCGGCAATGCCTTCAAGTCCGCCGAGTGTGCGGGGATTGCTCCATTCCAGCGCTGCGAAGGTCAGAACGGACCACACAATGAGGGCGAGCGTGCCCGTGAGCATCAGCTTGGTGTGCAGCGAGAAGCTGCGCCAGGTACGTTGGGCATAAAGTTCGGCCACGACAACAAAACCGAGCCCGCCGAAGATAAAGAGAGCCGGTACCACGAGATTGACAATCGGATTGCCGACCCATTGTGAGAGGCTGTCGGGAAACAGGGCAAAGCCCGCGTTGTTGAAAGCCGAGATGGTGTGGAACAACGCCTGCCACAGCCCCAGGCCCCATCCGAACTCGGGAACGAACACGAATGACAACAGCGCGACACCGAGAAGTTCGCAGACAAGCACGACTTTTAGAATTCCGCGCACCAGCACCAAGAGGTCACTGATCGATGTCTGGTTCAGATCATCGCGCAGAAAGATGCGCTGCGACATGCTGACGGGCAGGCCCAGCATCGACAGCACAAGCACAGCGAATGTCATCAGACCAAGCCCGCCGAGCTGGATCAGCATCATGACGACGGCTTGCCCGAAGATTGTCAGCTGACTGCCCGTGTCGATGACAACGAGACCGGTCACGGTCACGGCCGACGTCGCGGTGAAGACCGCATCGGACCAGGTAATCGGGGCGGGTGTCGCAACCGGCAGCTTGAGCAGGACCGCACCGAGAGTGATCAAAGCCGCATAGAGCGCCGCGAGAATTGCCGGCGGCGGTATCTTTACACGACCGTCTCTTTGAAGCCACTTCAGGCGCATCAGTCCACTCAAAGACTGTCGCCGAAGCGGCGAAGGTTCTCGCGTCTGCCCAGTAGCAGCAGCTTGTCGTCGGTCTTGAGTTCCGCCGCATCGGTCTCGCAGGAAATGAATTCGCCCCCGCGCATGACGCCGAGCGCGCGCAGCTCGAAATCGTCGCTCAGGCCAACCGTCTTGACCTGTTTTCCATCAAGGCTTTCGGGCACTCGGAAATCCACCACATGAAAGCCGTTGCCGAGGCTCACATAGTCTCGGACCAGCGGATTATGCAGCATCTGAGCTATGTGCCGGCCGATCTCCTGCTCGGGCTGTATCACGCGGTCAGCACCCAGTTTGGTGAGGATTCGGTGGTGGGTACGGCTCATCGCCTTGACCCAGACAGTTGGTACGCCGATGAGCTTCGCGTTCATCGTGCACAGGATGTTCGCTTCCAGGTCCTCGCCAATGGCGATCACGGCCACATCGTAATTGCTCATGCCAGCCTCACGCAGCGCCTGCTCGTCACGCCCGTCGGCAATCACGGCCTCAGCGAGCGTATCTGCAACGCGCACGACATTTCGCTCGACGTTGTCTATGCCAAGCACATGGTTGCCATAACGCGCTAACTCCGAAGCGACGGTCGTGCCGAAGGTCCCAAGGCCGATAACGGCAAAGCTGCGGTTTTTCTGCGTGGGCATAGCGACCTCCATTGAGATCATCGATCTACCGGCCATACCAGGCTCCGTCAACAAAACCTTAGGAGCCGCATGTGTGGTTGTAAGAACCAATGCGGCAAACCGATCACCGGGAAGCCACGGCGGACCAAGGCCCGATGGGACCCGCTACCTTGCCGCGCTTCCACATGACAAGGCAGCGGGAGGTATGGCCGATCGCCTGGCAAGAAATTGGAAATTTTCCGCCATTGCCGAACCTGTCCTATAGCCATCCTTTCCGCTTGAAAAAGAAGTACGGCAAGATGGCTGAAAGGATCATTAACGCAATGGCGAACGGATAGCCTACCAGCCATTCGAGCTCAGGCATGTGCTGGAAGTTCATGCCATAGATCGAGGCGATCAATGTCGGCGGCAGGAACACCACCGCTGCCACGGAAAAAATCTTGATGATCGCATTCTGCTCGATGTTGATCATGCCAAGCGTGCCGTCGAGGAGGAAGGTGATCTTTTGGGTCAGAAAGCCGGCATGATCGGACAGGGAGTGAATGTCCCGGGAGAGCGTCTTCACGCGCTCTCGGGTGTCCTTGCTGCTTTTGCGCTGCAGCATGCCTTGGGCCAGGAAACCTACCAGCCGGTCCAAAGTGACAAGGCTGTCGCGGATGTTCGAGGTCAAATCCCCTTTACGACCGATCTTCTCGATCGTGTCCTGCAATCCGGCACTCTTCGTGGGCTTTCCGGTGCTCTTGCGAAAAATGCTGCGGGAAATCCCGTCGATGTCGCGGCCTGCCCGCTCAAGAATGTCGGCCAGCCTGTCCACGAGCGCCTCGAGCAGGGCTATCAGCACACCCTCCGCAGTCTCGCAGCCCATGGCGACCTTTTCTGCCCTGACCGGAAAACTGAGAAATGCGCGTGGCTCGTGATATCTGACCGTGATCAGATGCGTCGGTGTGAGAACAAAACTAACCGGATGCATGTCGACGTCGTCACCATCCGTGTTGGCTGGCAGAATTGCGGTCATGAACGCGGCCCCGTCTTCGGTGTAGAGACGAGACGATATTTCGATCTCCTCCATCTCTTCCTTTGTCGGAATGTCGACGTTGAGACGCTGTTCCAGTTCTGCCTCTTCGTCAGAGGTTGGATTCACCAGATCGATCCAGACAGCCTTTTCCAGGTTTTCCCCCGCAGCTTCCAGAGATTTCAGTCGTCCGGCTTCATTGGCAAAAGCTCTCTTCATTTCACATCTCACTTTTCTCGGGGATTTGTTGAAGGGCATCCTGACCACAAAACACCCAGCTATTCGCACACTTATTGCCGCACCGTAGCTGACGAGCTGCGCCTGATTCGCGCACCACAGCCATGTTCACCGCCCAAGACGGCACGTCCTATCTGCGCCAGTACTCCGGCAGTATCACAACATAGGCTGTCACGAGTTCAAGGCGGCCCAACAGCATTCCCGCGATGATCAGCCATTTGGCGGTCGGCGCCACCGATTCGAAATTGGTCGCAGGCCCCACGACGGGACCAAGCCCAGGCCCGGCATTTGCCATGGCCTGGGCGATCGCGGATGTGCTCGACAGGAAATCAAGTCCGGTGGCCATCACTGCAAGCGACAGCACCGCAAAGGTGGTGATATAGATGAACAGGAAATTTCTCACGGCGCCAAGGGTATCGGGATCGACCAGCCGCTGCTGGTACTTCAGAACTACAACCCTGCTCGGGGAAAAGGTGGTCTTCAGATGCGCCTTTGCGCTCGCGAACAGGATCTGCCAACGGAATATCTTGATCGCGCCGGACGTGGACCCGGCACAGCCGCCGACAAAGAACAGCAGGAAGAACAGACCGACGGCGAAGCTCCCCCACGTCGAAAAGTCAGTCGTGGCGAAGCCTGTATCGGTCAGGATGGAGGTGACGTTGAACGCGGACACGCGAAGAGCAACCAACGCGTCCATTCCTTGCGAGATGTTCCACACGGTGCACAAGACTATTGCAACCAGCAGGATCTTGAGGAAAGCATGGATTTGTTCGTCTTCCGCCAGCGCGCGGCGCCCTCGCAGAAAAATGCTGGCGTAAAAGACCAGCGGCAGCGCGCTGAGCGTCATGAATACGGTAATCACCAATTCGATTTCCACCGAATCAAAGTAACCGACAGACGCATCCTTGGTGGAGAAACCGCCGGTGGCGATCGTGGTCATGGCATGATTGATCGCGTCAAAGAAGTTCATGCCAGTCAGCATCAGCGAAATGGTGCAGGCAAAGGTCAGTCCGAGATACACAAGTCCGATCGCACGAGCCAACTGGTTCACCCTTGAAAACGGCTTTCCGGAAACGTCGGACGATTCCCGCTGGAACAATTGCATGCCTCCCACTCGCATCATCGGCAGCATGGCAATGGCCATCACAATGATTCCAACACCACCGATCCACTGCAAGAGTGAGCGCCAGAGCAGCATGCCATGAGCCATGTCATCGAGACCCGAGAGCACTGTCGCTCCCGTGGTGCTGAGGCCGGATACGGTTTCAAACATTGCGTCGGTGAAGGAGATGTCGAGGGACGAAAAAAGGAATGGCAGGGCGCCGAAAAAGCACACCGCCATCCATGCGCTGACTGTCAGCAGGAAGCCGGTCCTGCGGTCAAGTACGCCGAATTCCGGATTTCGGAACGCAACGAAAAGCATCCCGCCCACGCCACCGGTGACTGCCGCAGACATGAGGAAGGCCTCGGCATCGCGCGGGTAGAGGCCGGCGTCAACGATGGTGGGAACCAGCATGACGATCGCCAATGCGATCAGAAACAACCCGTTGGCATAGGCTGTAAAGCTCAGCAATCTTGTGTTCACGACGCGGTGCTTTCGAAAAAATCAGATCGATTGGTGAACGGACGCATGCACCGTCCGATCGATCCGGGGGTACCACTTCACTACAGCAGTTGCCACCCGTAATGGCATCATGGGGCAAAGTCGGATTTGCTGGTACTTTCTCCCTCGTCTCTGCGCACCCCTGTTGCCGGAAAGTCTTCTGGTGGCCGCCTGGCGCCTCGGTGGGCCTGGAGGCACGCGAGCATCAGAACTGCTGCGAGATCGATATGGCGAGCCGTTTCGGTGCAGAGAAATCTGAGACGCGATGAAGATCGTTGAGTCAAACAACGCCTCCGCATCAGCCAGCTTTGACAAACAATTCCGCAGTGAATTTCTGTGATACCGCGAAGTGCATGCGATAAACTGTGCAGCCATCCAGACATGATGCTGGCCCAGGCAACGGGCTTGGCTAATCATCGCATGAAGCTGATTGGTACCAAATGTTGCCTCCTTTTCCTTAACCACCATCACGCAAGCGTCCTTAAGACAATATGGACGCCAGCTGCCGCGGTTATCAGCCACAAGGCCTCATCCCAGTAGTTAAACCCGCCGGTAGGAAATCGATCACTCCTGCCTATGGCGAAGAAGGCACAAAACACTGCATAGAGGGCCATCCATCCGTCGATTCCAACTGCCCGCCCGATATATCCGTATGAGCCCAGGATCATCGAAATGCACACTTTGATGACAAATCTGCCGATGGTTTGTCGCGATTGTTGATCGAGACCCTTCCTCATCACAGGTCGATCCAGTACGCAGCAGCAATTAACGCCACTTCGATTGCAAGGAGCGCTGGACCAAAAATGCGCAGCAACCTTGCGGCCCGGGCTCGCTGCACACGCCGGGATAGCGGTTTACCGGCAATGGCTTGCGGTTTCAGCATCCCTAAAAATGACGCCATAGCGTGTAAACTGTCGGCAATGCTGCAAACGCCGCTGCCAGCATATAGAATATCGACAGCACAACGATCTCCAGAAGGGTTTTCTTCCACGTTCCACACTTAGCGATTTGAGTGGTCACGTCTACGTCCCTTGGAATATTGTGTCCGTCTTGATTGATGATGGCGAATTTGGCAAAAGGCATCGTCCGTCTCCCATTCGAATAGGGTGCTTGAACACCTGCGTTCGCTATCGCCGGTGTTCAGTAATTCGAGAGTAAAGCGACCATTTGTAAGCTGTAGGTGCAGGCGATAGGAGCCGCGCATCTGTCCGAACAACCTCGCGGCTTCAACAGCAGAATTGCGACCTGGAAAAACGAAATCGGCGGCGTCACCCTCTACGCGTACGCGCCATCTGCCATCGTAGCCTTGAAACACCCAGAGCACGGGCACCAAGTCTGGTGGTTTGAATGCGCAACTTTCTGCAAATGCAATCATCGCCTCTACAACATGACCGTGGTTGAGAACTGGTCATGTTTTATCCGGGGGTCGCATAGGAATTCCAGACAAGCGAATTGGCAAAGAAATAAAGAAGTATATATGGAGCTGAAGCGCTTCTGTTCGAAAATCGGCTTCAGGCTTGTAGAATTCCCCCATGCGGGTCGGATTGCGTTCGTTCAGGACGCCATTTTTCCGCGTGGCCACAGTCAATCCAAGAGCGGAATTGCCACCGGCTAATCGCCGGAGTTTGTCATGGCTTCGCAAATCCGTTCTGGCTCGGATGCGGACCTTATCGAATTCAGCACTTCGGAAGATCGAAGTTGGCGGGCAAATTGGGCAAGAAGCCTCAGGTGCTGGCTCTGTTCACCCACGGGGGTAAGGATCAGGCATATCACATCCACCAGTTCTTCGTCGATCGCTTCGAAATCGAGCGGTCTGGACAGACGGACCATCAAGGCGAAGGGCTGAGCGATCCCATTGATCTGCGCATGCGGCATGGCGATGCCTGAACCGATTCCGGTCGATCCCAGCGCTTCGCGGTTCTGCAAGGCGTCGTAGATTTCGTCGGGTGAGATGCCCAGGTCTGTGCCGGCCTTGCCCGCGACAAACTTGAGAATACTGGGCTTGGAGGAGGCGGCAACGTCGAGAAAGACATTGTCCGGCCCCATGGCTTCGGAGATTTTCATGCAGTGACCCATTATTGGTTCGGATGAGTTTTGCCAGGCGTCGGCCGGCGGCCTCAATCGGCCTCGCGCAGCCGGTAACCGACACCGGTTTCCGTCGTGATGTAATGCGGCTCGTTGGGGCTCTTTTCGATCTTCTGGCGCAGTTGCCGCACATAGATGCGCAGGTACTGGACGTCAGTCGATGCGCCCCAGACCTGGTTGAGCAGGTGCTGATGCGTGAGGACCTTGCCCGCATGCTGCACCAAGACCCTGAGGATATCGTATTCCTTCGGTGACAGTTTGACCTCCTTGCCGGCCAGTTTGACGATCCGCTTGACCAGATCGACAGACAGCTCTCCGGTCTGGAAGACCGGACGCTCGCCCTGCTGCTGCAGTTTGTGTCGAAGGGCAACGCGGACGCGGGCGGCCAGTTCCCTGGTGCCGAACGGTTTTGTGACATAATCGTCAGCGCCAAGTTCCAGCGCCTTGACGATGCCTGCTTCGTCCGTTCGGCTCGACAGGATGATGATGGGCAATTCGAGCAGTTCGGTGCGCCATTTGGCCAGAAGATCGTGCCCCTGCATATCGGGCAGTCCCAGGTCGAGCAGGATCAGGTCAGGCTGTTCGGCTTCTGCCTTCTCCATGGCCGTCCTGGCATTGGTCGCCTCAACGATCGCATAGCCCTCCGCTGTCAGGCCGACCCGCAGCAGTTTGCGGATGCCAGGCTCGTCATCGACGACAAGTATCTTCACGCTCGAACGGGTCATCAAGCTTCCTCCAGTTCTGGTGTGTCGATCGGGACCGGCATGCGGATCGTGAAGACGGCGCCGCTGCGATCGATCCTGTTGCCGGCGATGATCGTTCCACCCATCGCCTCGACAAAGCCCTTGCAGATCGACAGGCCCAGGCCCGTGCCGGCCAGCACGTGGTCGCGCTTGCGGGCGCGATGGAAGCTGTCGAAGACGCGCTCCAGGTCTGCCGTAGGAATACCTGGCCCTTCGTCGAGAACCTGCATAGTCATCCAGCGCCCGTCATCCCAGGCGCGCACGCTGATCGTGGTACCGGCGGGCGCATATTTGGCGGCGTTGTCGAACAGGTTGAACAGCACCTGCTCGAACAGCACCGGGTCCAGCTTGATCATGGGCAGATCGGAAGGGATTTCGGCGCTGGTCTTGTGGCGCGCCATGATCTTGCGCCCGCGACGCAGTGCTGATCCGACGATGTCATCGAGATAGAGAAGCTGGGCGTTGGGCTCCATGGCACCGGTCTCAAGCCGCGACATGTCGAGAAGGTTGGCGATGAAGCGGTTGAGCCGCTCGGATTCGTCGACGACCGTGCCAAGCAGGTCGGCGCGGTCCGCTTGAGACATGGCGTCGGAATAGTCTCTCAATGTCCCCGCGGCACCCAGGATGGAAGCAAGCGGCGTCTTGAGGTCGTGCGAGATCGAGGCGAGAAGGGCCGAGCGCAGCTTGTCGGCCTCGGCCGCGAGCTTCGCCTGGTCGACAGCCTCAACCAGCTGAATCCGTTCGATGGCGACCGCCGCCTGGTCGGCCAGCGAGTCGAACAACCGCTGCTGTTGCGGCGTGAGCAACGGGCCTTGCTTGTCATTGTCCAGTCCGATCACGCCGACCGGGGTGTTGCCGGTGATCAACGGCAGATAGAGACGCTTGGCTCCGGGCAGCGTGTCCGCGCCGCGGCCTGCAGGCCGGT
This sequence comes from Hoeflea sp. Naph1, assembly GCF_046837775.1. GTDB lineage: Bacteria > Pseudomonadota > Alphaproteobacteria > Rhizobiales > Rhizobiaceae > Hoeflea. The sequence continues at coordinate 24,536 of NZ_CP177288.1, forward strand.
TATGCTCCCAGGCCCATCGTGCTGCCGCTATGTCGGCGTCGACCAGCGTATCGTCAGGGGGATAGCCGGCCCTGACAGCGACCGTTCCGCCCTCGGGAAGCAGGATCACCACCCTCACCTTCAGCATCGACGCCATCTGGTAGGCGGTGGCCCACAGCACGTCCTCGAGCACGCCTGCCCCGGCCAGCTTTCGGCTGAAGGAGTAGAGCGACTCGGTGGCGCGCGCTCGCGTCTTGGCCACGACTGTCTGGGTCCGCGCCCGTGCCGCGACATTGGACACAATCACCGCGACGATGGCGAAGAAGACAACTGAGATGAACTCCCGAGGTCGGGAGATATAAAGGGTGTGATAAGGGTCGGTGAAAAAGAAATTGTAGGCAAGTGCAGAGACCGTGCTGGCATAGAGCGACGGCCAGAGGCCGTAGCGGACGGAAACTGCGACCACAGCGGTGATGAAGATTAGCGCTATGTGCTCAACACCGAGCCCGGGCAAGGGCAGCATCCCGACACCCGTCGCGGCAGCGACGATGAACGTGGATTTAAGGTAGGTTCTCCATTCGAAGACAAACTTGGGACGCGCTGTCTCGACCGCCCTTCGAGCGCTGCGCGCATCGGAGTAGGTTTCGCCGGCGACAACGTGAACGCTGATACCGCCGGCGCGGCGCACCAGCTCGTGCACGACCGATCCGTTGACTATCTCGAACCAGCGGGACCGGTTGGTCTTTCCGATGACGATATGGGTGATGTTGTTGGCCTGCGCATAGCTGACAACATCATCGGCAACCGGATGGTCGCCGCCTGGAATCGTGGCTGCGTCGCCGCCCAGGCTCTGGGCCAGGCGGAGCGCTTCGGCAATGTTGTCACGCTCATCTTCGCCGAGGCTCAAGTTGCGCCGGTCTTCAACATAGAGCGCCGTCCACGGCGCATGCAGCTTGTCGGCCAGTCGCTTGCCGTAGCGAACCAGGCCGGCCGAGCGGGGGTCCTGGCTGACACAGACCAGAATGCGCTCGCCGGCGGGCCAGGGTCCCTTGATGGCGCTGGCCTGCATCTGCGACAACAATTGCAGATCGACACGCTGGGCTGTGCGTCGCAGCGCCAGCTCCCTGAGCGCCATGAGGTTGCCTGGGGAGAAATAGTTCTCGGTCGCGCGCTTGGCCGTTGTCGGCAGATAGACCTTGCCCTCGTGAAGACGCTTGATCAGGTCATCTGGCGTCAGGTCGATGATTTCGACATCATCCGCCCGATCAATGATCGAGTCGGGGACTGTCTCACGAACCCGGATACGGGTGATCTGGGCTACCACATCGTTGAGGCTTTCGACGTGCTGGATATTGAGCGTCGTATAGACGTCGATACCCCGTTCCAGAAGTTCAAGAACGTCGTGATAGCGTTTGGGGTGACGGCTGCCCGGCGCATTTGTGTGGGCCAGTTCATCCACCAGAACCAGTGCAGGATTGCGGTCCAGCACGGCATCGAGGTCCATTTCCTCAAGAAACCTGCCCTTGTAGGCGATCTTTTTTCTTGGAATGACCTGAAGGCCAACAACCAGGGCTTCGGTCTCCCTGCGGCCATGGGTTTCGACAACACCGATCACCACATCGTCGCCATCGGATTTGCGGGCGCGGCCTGACATCAGCATCTCGTAGGTCTTGCCGACGCCAGGGGCTGCGCCCAGGAAAATCTTGAGCCGACCGCGTGTTTCCTGCACCGCCTTCTCAAGCAGAGCATCCGGAGACGGTCGCATGCCGTCATTTCGAAGATCGTCAGAACTCATCTTCATTTTCCTGTCGAGGGACGGCGTTCGGTGTGAACGCCGTCCCGGATTCCTTACAGCCTGTCGAGCGCTAGGTTAAGCTCCAGGACATTAACGATGCGGTCCCGGGTCAAGAAACCACCCGGCGCACCGGCTGCATTACGGATGAGGGACTCAACCCGAGCCACCTCCAACCCCCGTGCCTCTGCAACACGGGTGGCCTGGATCAGCGCGCCGGCTTCGGAAATATGCGGATCAAGCCCTGCACCCGACGCTGCAGCCAGATCGGCAGGCAGCGGATTGTCGGAGGTAGCACCGTAACGTTCCACCATTTCCTGTCCCCGATTGGCGACATCGGAGCTCGTCGGCGACTTGTTGCTTCCGCCGGCACCCGCACCATCATAGTCGACCGCCGATGGTCGCGGCCAGAAATACTCGGGCCTTGTAAAAGCCTGGGCGATCTGCCGGCTGCCGATGATGGTGCCGTCCGGGCCCGTGATCAGTGATCCGTTGGCCGTGTCCGGGGAAACAGCCTGGGCAACTGCCCAGACGGCGGTGGTGTAGCCGGCGACGCAGATCAGCATGGTCGCCGCTGTAATTCGAAGGCTTGCAAGAATGGATTGCATGTCGTTTTCTCCGATTCAGTTCATATAGATGACGTGCTCGGCGATCGGCCCCAGCGTCGCCGCGGGGAAGAAAGTGAGCGCGCCGACAACGACAACGGTGGCGGCAAGCATGGTGGCGAAGACGCCGCCTTCGACGGAGAGCGTGCCGCTCGATTCCGCGCTGCGACGCTTGGACGACAGCGAGCCGACGATGGCGAGCGGCAGGATGATCGGAATGAAGCGCGCCAGCAGCATGACGATCCCGGTCGCGATGTTCCACGGCACGGTGCCATCACCCAGCCCCTCGAAGCCCGAGCCATTGTTGGCGCTGGCGGACGAGAACTCATAGAGGATCTCAGAAAAGCCATGCGGTCCGACATTGTTGAGCGCATCGGTTCCCCAGGACGTTGCCGCAAACAGCGCCGTGCCGCCAAGGATGAACAGGCCGTGAGCAAGCAGCGCAAAGAGCGCGAACTTCACCTCACGGGCTTCCACCCGCCAGCCAAGATACTCCGGCGTGCGACCGATCATCATGCCCGCAATGAAGACGCCCACGACGATGTAGAGGAACATGTTGATCATGCCGACGCCAACGCCGCCAAATGTGGCGTTGAGCCACATGCCGACCATCGGCATCAGGCCGGTCATCGGGTTGAGGCTGTCATGCATCGCACCGACTGAACCGTTCGAGGTTGATGTAGTGAGCACCGACCAGAGCGGACCACCGGTTGGGCCAAAACGCATCTCCTTGCCTTCGAGATTGCCCGCGGTCTGTTCGATCGGAAGGTTCGCGAAAGCCTGGGTCGGGGCGGTCTCGTAGTAGACGGCACCGGTGATCTTGACGGCGATGAAGGCGAGCATCACCGCGAAGATCACGCCGGCATGGCGCATGCGACCGATGATCCGTCCGAACATCCAGACGCAGGCCATCGGGACCAGGATGATGGAAATCATCTGGATGATGTTTGTCCAGAAGCTCGGATTTTCCAGCGGATGCGTCGAGTTGGGACCGAAAAACCCGCCACCATTGGTGCCGAGCTGCTTGATCGACACGAAGGCCGCCACGGGTCCGCGTGCAATCGTTTGCTGCACGCCTTCGAGCGTGGTCGCAACCGCGCTGCCGTTGAAGGTCATAGGCACCCCGCCGAGAACCAGCAGGATTGCAAGCACGAAAGCGACCGGTAGCAGAACCAGGAAAGTGGCGCGCTGCACATCGACGAAGAAGTTGCCAAGCGGTTTGCCGGCAAGCCCGCGGGCGAGAGCAGCGAGCGCCGCGATGCCGGTGGCTGCTGACACGAACTGGAGCCACATCAGGCCTCCGAGCTGTGAAAGGTAGCTCAGCGACACCTCGCCCGAGTAGTGCTGCAGGTTGGTGTTGGAGGTGAAGGAGGCGGCCGTGTTGAAGATGAGATCGGCATTGAGCGCTTCCTTGCCGTCCGGATTGAGAGGCAGATACTGCTGCAGGGACAGGAAGGCGAAGGTGACGGTGAACATCACCACGTTGAACGCCAGCATGGCCACCATGTAGCGCTTCCAGTTCTGGTCCTGCGCCGTCAGAGGACCGCCCACAGCCCGGAAGGCGCGCGTTTTCCAGCCGGCAAGACCGGACGCAGGATCGGCGGGGTCCATCGCCCATTTCATGTATCGGCCTAGCGGCCAGGAGAGCAGCGCCGTGCCACCAATGATGAGGACGACAAAGAGGAGGGATTGTATCAGCATCGAAAAAATCTCCGATTGGGCTGGAGTGTTAGACCCGGTCGACGGCGGTGATCATCACGAGGAGACCCCCGAACACCGCCAGACCGAGAAGCAAATAGAGAAGCGTCATGTCGTGAACTCCGTTGATCAGGCGAGGCCGATGGCGGTGACGATCATGTCGATCGCCTTGATGCCGATGAAGGGCACGATGAGGCCGCCAAGCCCGTAGATGAGAAGGTTGCGCCGCAAGAGCCCGTCCGCGCCGATCGCCTTGTAGGCAACGCCCTTGAGCGACAGCGGGATGAGCGCGATGATGATCAGCGCGTTGAAGATGATGGCCGACAGGATGGCGCTTTCGGGTGTCGACAAACCCATGATGTTGAGCGCGCTCAGTTGCGGATAGAGCCCGATGAACATCGCCGGCACGATGGCAAAGTACTTGGCGACGTCATTGGAGATCGAGAAGGTCGTCAGCGCACCGCGCGTCATTAACAGCTGCTTGCCGATCTCGACGATCTCGATGAGCTTGGTCGGATCGGAATCGAGATCGACCATATTGCCGGCCTCGCGGGCCGCCACCGTGCCGGTGTTCATCGCCACGCCGACATCGGCCTGCGCGAGCGCTGGCGCATCATTGGTGCCGTCGCCGCACATGGCGACGAGCTTGCCTTTGGCCTGTTCCTCGCGGATCAGCGTCAGCTTGTTCTCAGGCGTTGCCTCGGCCAGGAAGTCGTCAACGCCCGCTTCGGCTGCAATGGCTGCGGCCGTCATCGGATTGTCGCCGGTGATCATCACGGTGCGGATGCCCATGCGGCGCAGTTCCGCGAAGCGCTCCCGGATGCCGCCCTTGACGATGTCCTTGAGATGAATGACACCGAGCAGCTTTCCATCCTTGACGACGGCGAGCGGCGTGCCGCCCGATTTGGCGATGCTGTTCGCAATCATCTCGAGGTCCCGTTTGCTGTCCGCGGTGGCGCGGGTCGAGCCGCTCGACGCAGACGCCTGCTCGATGTGCTTGAGCACGGCGTCAACCGCGCCCTTGCGGATGGATGAGCCTTCGAAATCGACACCACTCATGCGGCTCTGCGCGGTGAACGGCACGAAACTGGCATTGAGCGATTGCATGTCGCGTTCGCGGATGCCGTATTTTTCCTTGGCCAGCACCACGATAGAGCGGCCCTCGGGCGTCTCGTCGGCAAGCGAGGCCAGCTGCGCCGCGTCGGCAAGGTCCTGTTCGCTCACACCTTTGACCGGCCGGAACTCGGTAGCCTGGCGGTTGCCCAGCGTGATCGTGCCGGTCTTGTCGAGAAGCAGCGTATCAACGTCGCCTGCCGCCTCGACGGCGCGGCCCGACATGGCAAGCACGTTGAAGCGCACCAGACGGTCCATTCCGGCGATGCCGATGGCCGACAACAGAGCCCCGATGGTGGTCGGGATCAGCGTCACGAACAGGGCTACGAGTACGATCACGGGTATCGAGCCGCCGGCATAGGCAGCAAAGGCTGGGATCGTCGCCGTCGCCAGCACGAAGATAAGGGTGAGACCCGCAAGCAGCACGTTGAGCGCGATCTCGTTGGGGGTCTTCTGCCGTTCCGCGCCTTCGACCAGCGCAATCATCCGGTCGATGAAGGTCGATCCCGCAGCCGCCGTGATTCTGACCTTGATCCAGTCCGACAGCACCTGGGTGCCGCCGGTCACGGCCGAGCGGTCGCCGCCAGATTCGCGGATCACCGGCGCTGACTCGCCCGTAATCGCGGCTTCATTGACCGAGGCAATGCCCTCGATGATCTCGCCATCCGATGGAATGATGTCGCCGGCCTCGACGAGCACCACGTCGCCAACCTTCAGACCATTGCCCGGCACGACCTTGACGCTGCCGCTGCCCGGATCGGTAAGCAGCTTGGCTTGCGTCTCCGTACGCGAGCGGCGAAGGGAATCGGCCTGCGCCTTGCCGCGCCCTTCGGCAACGGCTTCCGCGAAGTTTGCGAACAGCAGCGTGAACCATAGCCAGAGTATGATTTGGAAGGAAAAGCCGAGATTTCCCGCCCCGGTGGCGACGTCCTTCAGGAAAAGCACGGTCGTGAGTATTGAGACCACGGCGACGACGAACATCACAGGGTTCTTCGCCAGAGTGCGCGGATCGAGTTTCCTGACCGCGCCGCCGAGGGCGGGAATGAGAATGCGCGTATCGAAGATACTCGCGGATGGGGACTGGCTCATATGTGACTCCAGCTTGATGTTGAAAGAAGGGGTCCCGGGACGCTCACTCGGCCCCGAACAGGCTGACCAGAAGCCGGACAGCGAGCACGATCGCGAGTATCACCAGCATCATGCCGATGAGGATGTCGGACGCACGGAGAGGTGCCTCCGGCTTGAGACGATCGGAGCTTGGGGTGAATTGTCTGCGGATTCTGGCAATCTGCCTGCCAAGGGTTCGCGCTGCCTGGTGCATTGGTTCGAACCTCTGAATGATCAGAAGCGTTCGGGGCGCAGCAGCGCGTAGAGAAGATAGGCCGTGATCAACAGCGTCACGGCGCCGCCAAGGGCATAATCGAATAGCATTTCACACCTCGTCTGTATGGAAGCGCAATGCGCGCCGGTTCCCTCACGTGCGATCGTCAATTTGACGAGGCGACATCTGAGATTGCTTTCAGATGTGTCAGATCAAACCGGACCGGTTCGCGAAGTTGACGGGACCATGCCATGAGGACGCATAAAGGTTCGAGACAGGCGAGACGTAGATAAAATAGGAATCTTATAGTGATTTCGGTCTAGGCAGGCGGTGGTTCAGCGTTGGTGAAAGCGGCTTTGGGGCGGCGTGGCCAGCCGCGCCGGTCGTGATACTGGGGGCGACACGGATTCTGCCGCCGTGGATTTGTGCGGTTCGAACTGCAAAGTGCTTCGACACCCTGATGTTGGCTGCACCTGACAAGAGGCAAACATCGCGATAAGAACTGTGGCACCGCGATGCACTTGAGCAGAAAGACAATTGGAATATGGCACAAACCCTTGCCTTGGTGATCCTGATACTGGGGACCATGATGGCCGTTCCCGGCCTGGTTGATTTTGCCCTGGGCAACAGAGACTGGATAGCGTTTGCCGCCGCATCCACTTCATCCCTTACATTAGGCATGTTGTTATTCGTCGCGACACGGCGGCAAGCAATAGACATGACCCGCCGCGAGATTTTTCTTTTCGTCCCGACATCATGGCTGATTAGCGCGGCCCTTGCGGCGCTGCCGTTTTATTTTTCAAATCTCGGCTTAAGTTATACGGATGCCTTTTTCGAGGCCACTTCGGGACTGACAACCACAGGGTCCACGGTTCTGACAGAACTCGATACAAAACCCCCAGGCATTCTGCTTTGGAGATCTATGACCCAGTGGATCGGAGGTCTCGGTATCGTCGTCATGGGCTTGATCCTGCTGCCGTTTCTCAAAAGCGGTGGTCAGCAGCTCTTCCAGCTCGAATCCTCGGACAAGAGTGGCAAGCCCTTCGCCCATGCCAGTACATTCTCCAAGCGTATTGCCTATACCTACCTTGCCCTCAGCATACTTTGCGTCATTGCCTATGCCAGCCTCGGCATGACCACGTTTGAGGCGGTCAATCACGCCATGACAACGGTTTCCACAGGTGGATACTCCACATCCGATGCGTCGATGGGACAATTCGGCTCGACCGCCATGCTTATCACATCCAGCCTCTTCATGTTTATCGGCGGGCTTCCTTTCCTGTTCTTGATCTACCTGGCCGGGGGACGTTTTGAGCGCGATCAACAAATCCGCTACTATGTCGCAATCACGATTGTCGCAACACTCTGCCTGTTCGCGATTTCCGCAATACGGTATGATGACGGGGGCCTGCATCGGTTCGCCTCGACCTTGTTCAACGTCGTCTCGGTCATAACAACCACGGGATATGCATCGGAGGATTACCAGCTCTGGGGTCCCTCCGCAGTCGTCATTTTCTTCTTCCTTACTTTCATCGGTGGGTGCGCCGGTTCCACAGCCGGCGGGTTCAAGCAATTCCGAATTGTGGTTGTGCAGCAGGTTGTGGTGTCTGCGCTTACCCGAACGTTCAGGCCGAACCAGATGGTCAAGATGCGATACGGAACGCGGCGATTGGAGCCCACCGTGACAGAATCGGTCATGGTTTTTTCTATGCTCTACACGGCCACTTTCATCTTCTTCGCAATAATCTACGGCCTCTATGGCCTCGATTTCGAGACCGCTATCAGCGCATCGGCTACGGCAATAGCGAACGTCGGACCAGGCCTCGGGCCGGTCATTGGCCCTGCCGGAAACTTCGCCACCCTGGCTGATCCAATCAAATGGATGCTGTGTTTCGAGATGATTGTGGGTCGTTTGGAGATGATGACGGTGTTTGTGTTGCTGATGCCAGGTTTCTGGCAATAGCGGAAGGTGGCGGAATCTGTCGCAAACTGGTAGGCGCGCTGTATACTTAACGAATACCGGTCAAGAAAATTCACCTTCCGCTTTGTGTTATGCGGTTTGTAAGCGAGCGATATCGGGTTCCTCCTCATATGTTGAACAGCCTTTAACTTTACAGTGCCGTCATGCCGTCTGGCTCTATCTTCGTTTTCCACTCAGTCTGCGCATGGTCGAAGACCTGCTGGCGGCGCGTGGGATCATCGTTTCATACCAGACCGTGCGTGTCTGGGTGGAGAAATTCGGTCGCCACTTTGCAAATGAAATCCGGCAGCGTTCAGCCGGGAAGCTTGGCAACAAATGGTACCTCGATGAGGTCGCTATCTCCATCGACGGCAAGAAACAATGGCTTTGGCGCGCCGTCGATCAGGACGGTTTTGTTCTCGACGTACTGGTGCAAAGCCGCTGTGACTTGGCACTCAATGATGAGACTGCCACCCCAACAATCTCATATGTTTAAGTCGGCACCTAATTTGATAACGGGCACTTAATTTGATAATCAGACGGGAGTGGGAAAAAGGTGGGGGTAAGAACCTTCAGGTAATCGAGTCCTTTTCTGGAAAGGGCACTCGGTGATGGGACAATTGAGGATGAAGGTTTGGGCTGAGGTTATCGGCACTGATGGCGTTTCGCAGTGTCGAGAAATTGCAACCGTCGACCGCAGGGTCGACAGAGTGGGACTCGACGCGCTCGGCCTATCCCTGGCAGAAGGCAAGGCGATACAGTGCCGCCTGCAAGAAGAGCTTACGCAGTTTCAGACGGATCAAGCCAGTAGGCAGGATAGGAAATGTCACGACTGTGGCCGCCTTCAAGCGGTTCATGACTATCGATCTCGCACGGTCCATTCGCTCTTCGGTATTTGTCACCTGCGGGTGCCTCGGTTCCGCAGCTGCACCTGCGGAAAGCCGGCAAAGACGAACACCGGAAACATCGAGACCTTGTTGAAGGGCAGAGCGACTCCGGAATTGGAGCGCGTCCAAGCTGAGCTCGGTTCGCGCCTGTCGTTTCGTGAAGCAGCTCGTGTACTCGACCTTTTTGTACCGACCGCGCGGCCACACAATCATCGAACCGTTGTCAACCGGCTCACCAGGTGGCCGATCAGATCGAAAAGTGGGATGCCGCGAGAGCCGGGCCGGCGGATCCCCCATTTCCGTCTTCATAGATGGCGCCTATATCCGTGCAGTTCCCGGATATCAGAGCCGGCATTTCGAAATCGCCATGGGACGCGTTGTTTCACCGGGGCGGCTACCGCGTCAGTTCGCAGCCGCACCGCATGTGGCTACCGGCAAGCACGATGCGGTTCGTGCCGCAATGCGGGCACAAGGATGGCTGCCTGGACGCGACGTCACTGTTTTCAGCGACGGAGACGTCGGGCTGCAAAGCATCGTGCTCAGTGCAACTCCAAAATTTGCAACAAAGCCCCCGTGGCGGCGTTTATGATTGAAAGGGTAAGACATGAACGAGATGGTGACGATCCCCCGCGAAGAATATGACCGCCTTCAGGCGGCAGCCGAAGATCTGGCCGACCTTCAAACCTATGATCGCTCCAAGGCGGCGCTGGCAGCGGGCGAGGACGAACTGATCCCGGAAGGCTCTGCAAACCGCCTGATGAATGGCGAAAGCCCACTGCGCGTCTATCGCGATCTGCGCGGCTTGACCCAGGCGGCGCTGGCGGAAAAGGCCGGTGTGAACCGCGTCTCAATTGCGGAGATAGAGACCGGTCGCAAGCAGGGGTCGGTCGCGTCCCTGCGCGCTTTGGCAGATGCCCTTGGGGTCACACTGGACGATCTGGCTGACTGACTTCTGACCTCTTGCGATTGATGGGTCCGCTTCGCATCGTTTCCGAAAGCGCTGGATCGTTCTACTCGTCTTCATCAGGACTTTCTTCCGCAAAACCATTGCCCAAGGGTATACGGGCATCCTGCAATCCCGCATCGTCAAGCGCCTCAATATCCGGTAGATCGCGCAGCGTCTCCATGCCGAAGGCAGACAGGAAGTGTTTTGAGGTGACATACGTATATGGTGCCCCCGGGGTCGGGCTTCGCGGCCCAGATGCAATGAACCCCGCACTGCGCAACGAGGCCATGACATCACGGCTGACCTCCCTGCCAAACATCTTCGACAGCTCGCTCCTCGTTATGGGCTGGGAATACGCAATCGCCATAAGCACCATCGCCTCGAACTCGGACAGAGCCGCAGCCCCGCCCCTTGTCGGTGCCTGCGATGCCCGGATTGCGTCCGCGTAAGCAGTACGGCTTCGGTGCTGCCAGCCGCCGGCAACCGATACCAGTTCATATGGCCGGGATCGGAGCTCGTCGTGCAGATCGTCGATCAGTAGATCGATGCTGCAGTCTTTTCCGACGACACGCGCCAGGGTTTCACGCGTCACTGGCTCGGCGGAGGCAAAGATTACTGCCTCGACCCGCAGCATCCATTCCCGCCAGCGCAGATCCGGCGGCAAATCCCCCAGTTCCCGATCTAACAGCCGTTCGGCTGTAGCGTTCGTCTTCTTTCGGGATGGTTTTGCAGCCGGGGCGCCGGTCATCGTCACAATCCATAGATCCGGAAGGACGACCGGCCGGACAGCTCGCGCACGGCGTCAAAACTCTCCAATCGTTCGAACAGCCGGGTACTGGCCCAACGGGACAGACCACTGCCGGGTGCGGAGGCCGCAATCGCATCCTCGTTAAGCAAGGTCTGGATCATCGGCCCAGCTCCTTTGGTGCGCAGCTTCGGCGCGATAGCAAAAAGCTGATCGGCTCGTCGGGCGATCTCGCCGGCTGAACGCAGGGCGCCCACTGTGCCATCAACCAGAGCCAAACAGATAGCTCTGGCGAACGCCACTTCGCCGAGTCGGACACGCCCCCTTCCCCCGAATGTACGGAAGGCGGGCCCAAACCGTTCGGCCATCAGCAGCGGCAGAGGAAACGGCCATTTGAGTTGTTTGGCGATCAGAACATCAGCAAGTGCCCAGGCGAGCGGCTCGGCATCCGGACGGGCGGCACAGAGTGTTGTCACCAGTTCCGCCGCGGCGAAGGGCGCCGACCGGCTGGATTGAAGCGTTTCATCAGCCGCAGTCGCCGTAGAGGCCGCAAGCGGCTCATCCCACGCAAGGCCCAAAAGTTCGGCAAGCTCGCCAACGTGTTTTGGGGAAAATCCAGGTTTTCGGGACGAAATACTCTTGTAGGCCAAAACCACCTTTCCGGCCGGGCCAGGATCGTCGCCGGCCGCCGTCAGCAAAACCGCGTCACGCAACGCGTGTTCCTCCTCGTTGCGGCCCATCAGCCGGACGGCGGCGGCGGCGCATTTGAGCGCTTGACGTGAGCGCCAGCAACCGGCCCAGACGGGGTCTGAGCGAACGAGATCATCCAACGATTTCAGGGCGATGCCGGCAGCAAACGCGGCGTCCGTCTCGGTCACATCACGACCCCGCGACAACGCCCAGCTCGGGAGGCGGGGCGACCAGAGACGGTCTGATGATGTGGCTGACGGTAGCGAATCCATATAACTGACGCTACATGCGGTGTGCGGAATATGCCAGCAATAATACGAATATCCGCACAACCTGTCCTCAACATATTATGACTGATAAGATTGCATTATCGTTCATTATGCTCTTTATAGAGGGAATGGCCCATGTCGCTCGTTTTTCACCGGCGGACAGCCCCTTTTGAGCGTCAGATCGACGAGAATTCGCGTTCATTGAGCGGACCGGGTTCGAACTCAATCAGCGGACCGTGTAGCAGGGCAAACGATGAGAAGAGTTGGAAATAGCGGAGTTACCGGCTTGGCTACGGGCGCGGTCTCGGAAATGGGGAGTTTCCACTCCTGCAAACTTAGTCCGCTCGTTGAATGCAAATAATCCGTTGGATCAACAGGAATCCGGAAATGAACTCCGAACGCTCTTCTAAAGAAATCAATACGTTGGTGTCCACCGATGAAACACGAACGACAGCCCATATCGTCGAGCAAAACACCAAAAATGACGCCCAGGAGTGCTCAGCACCGTCTGACAGCACGGCGGTTTCCGGTGATGTTTCGGCGGGTTCCGAACAAGCACGGGGTTCTTCCCTTGTTAGGACCGATGCCGGCGTGCCAGCTCATCTCCAGGACCTGACTGATCGCGCGCGTGGCTATGTCGAGGCCGCGAGTTCCGCAAATACACGGCGTGCATACGCTTCGGACTGGAAGCATTTTGCTGCCTGGTGTCGCCGCCAGAACCTCTCTCCCCTTCCCCCAGACCCGCAGGTCGTCGGCCTTTATATCACCGCTTGCGCATCAGGTGGCGCAACCAGCAACAAAAAGCCGAGTTCCGTCTCGACAATCGAGCGGCGGCTTTCCTCGCTGTCCTGGAACTATGCCCAGCGCGGTCAGCCGCTTGATCGCAAGGATCGGGCTATTTCAACGGTAATGGCTGGAATCCGCAACACCCATGCCGCGCCACCCCGACAGAAGGAAGCGCTGCTGCCAGAAGATCTGATTGCTATGCTTGAAACGCTTGATCGTGGTTCACTGCGTGGCTTGCGCGACCGGGCGATGCTGTTGATCGGGTTTGCCGGCGGTTTGCGACGATCAGAGATCACAGGCCTTGACCTTGGTCGGGATCAAACGGAGGACGGGCGCGGCTGGATAGAGATGCTCGACAAAGGCCTGTTGGTAACGCTGCGCGGAAAGACCGGTTGGCGCGAGGTGGAGATCGGCTGCGGCTCCTCCGACGCTACGTGCCCGGTCTCTGCCACAGAGACCTGGATCAAATTTGCGAAACTAGCCAAAGGCCCCCTATTCCGCCGCGTGAGGGGTAAGGGCAAAGATGTCGGGCCGGAGCGCCTGAACGATCAAGAGGTAGCACGCCTCGTTAAAAAGTCAGCGCTGGCAGCCGGCGTGCGTGGTGACCTCAGCGAAGACGAGCGCGCCGGAAAATTCTCAGGCCATTCCCTGCGCGCGGGACTTGCGTCTTCCGCCGAAGTCGATGAGCGTTACGTCCAAAAGCAACTCGGCCACACATCGGCCGAAATGACCCGTCGGTATCAGAGACGGCGCGATCGGTTCCGCATCAACCTGACTAAGGCTGCGGGGCTGTAGAAGCCTCCTCCCAGGTTAATCCCCCCGAGGGAAGCGAGAGAACGGAGCTCTGTCCATCCTGAACGGAAAATCCGACATTTTTGATTGGATGTCCGCTCTGGCGTCCAGCGTATGCTGATTACCTCGGCATCTGGACAACCGGCTTGTCGCCCTTAGCTTATGTCGATAGATTAGAATTCCATCGACACGAATTTGCCATATGTCGACACCGACGACATATCCCCCCGACATGTCGATCGAAGAAGGATTGATCGACATGTCGTTTCGCCCGGATCGCCCCTACAATGACCTCCCTCCCCTGCCCCCGCGCGAGGATGTTGAGACGAAGGCCGTCCTGAAGGCCTGCATCGAGGCTCGTGCAGCACTGGCCGAGCTTCGTATATCCGGCCAGCTCATTCCGAACCAAGCAGTTTTGATCAACTCGATTCCACTGCTTGAGGCGCAGGCGAGCTCGGAGATCGAAAACATCGTCACTACCACCGACAGGCTATTCCGCTTCGCCAACGAAGCCGGCAATCACGCTGATCCTGCGACGAAGGAAGCATTACGCTATCGCACAGCCCTCAGCGAGGGCTTTCAGTCGCTCAAACAGCGGCCCGTGTCGACGTCCACGGCGATCACTGTGTGCCAGACCATAAAAGGCTTCGAACTGGATATCCGCGCAACGCCAGGAACAGCGTTGATGAACGAGGCAACGGGCTCAGTAATTTACACGCCGCCCGAGGGCCAGGCACTTTTGCGCGACAAGCTCGCTAATTGGGAGCGCTATATTCACGAAGCCGAGGACATCGACCCGCTGATCCGACTCGCCGTGATGCACTACCAGTTTGAGGCGATCCACCCGTTTACCGACGGCAATGGCCGGACAGGCCGAGTGCTGAATCTGCTCTTCCTCGTCGACAAAGGCCTGCTGGACATCCCAATACTCTATCTCAGCCGCTACATCATCGGGAACAAACGCGCCTACTATGATCGGCTCCTGGCCGTCACGACCGACGAGGCATGGGAGGACTGGATCCTCTACATGCTGGAGGCTGTGCGCGAAACGGCAAACTGGTCGACAGCGCGAATTCGCGCCATCCGCGACCTGCTGGATCAAACCGCGGAGCATATCCGACGCGATCTGCCCAAAATCTATTCGCGCGAGTTGGCAGAGGTAATCTTCGTGAACCCTTATTGCCGAATCGGCGACCTTGTGACGGCCGGCATCGCAAAGCGACAGGCAGCGTCGGTCTATCTCAAGGCCCTCACCGAACTGGGCCTGCTGCAGGAAATGAAGGCGGGCCGGGAAAATCTCTATATCAATCCGGCGCTACTTGCGCTCCTGAGCGAGCAACGCCCGGCTCGGCACAACCAATGAAACGCCCAAACGCCAGGCAGCACCTGAGATGACACTGGACGCGGGGAATTTCATGCGTCCAATCCAGATCTCACCTATCGCGAAATCTCCGGTCAGCTTGGGTGGTTTCGTGAGTTGACACAGCGGGTAGCTCGGAATAGTCGCCCTCTTTTGTCAAGAACCTTATCGACCGAGCGCGCCGTTCCCGCCTGATCGATGCTGAAACCACAGCCAATGCAGCAATAGCCAAAGCGCTCATCATCACGATCTGGGCTTGTTTAGGGATTTCAGAAGCGCTTCTGAGACCTCATACTGTCCTTCCCCGCCCTTGTTGCCGTTTGGCGGCTCCCTATCGGTCGTGGCTGCCGCCTTGTCTGCATCCAGCTTGGACCGAAGTAGGGCCATCACCATCGGCCAGGTCGAGAAATGGCCCTCTCTCGCCTTGTCGGTGAGGCTGCGCAGATATCCCCCAGCGCTGTTGATCTGATCAGACCGCTGCAGGATTGCGGCCAGCGTGATCGCCGCCTGAACCTCGCCCATGGCTTCGCAAGCTTCTCGCCACGCACTCGGACTGACCCCCAGCATCGGCCGGGCCACCTCCACGGCCGCCAAAAAATCGCTCCAGTGGCGTATTCGACCACCCTGAGCCAAGTCCATCAGGTTCGGGCAAGCGTCAAGCACGATCCCCAAGGGCAGCTCCCGCTTCGGTAAACTCCGCAGGTTATCATTTTCCTGGGCGCTGCCGCCCCGCTTCATTCCCTTTTCGAGAGCCGTGTTCAGATTCAAATATGGAGTCTGGTTTTGAATTCTGTATGTGGCATCCAGATTGGGACTCATTGGCGTCCATATTCTGTGTTTTCGTGAATAATTCCAGCATGTCATGCACCTCCGTCCACAACTCCTGGAGCTCATCGCAAAGGCTTTCGACGACTTGGCGCGGTGCCGTGCGAGGAAGCCGTGCAATAATCTCCTGGTAGATCTGACCAATACGGCCCCAGTTGCCTGGAACGCCCTCCTCGATGCCGGCATCGATCATCTTAACAACATCCCGACGAAGCAGTGTCAGGCGTTCCTTGGAGACCTTGAAGGCTTTCTTCTCTGCCTGAACCGCTTCCGCGAGTTGCTCGAACTCCTCGGCGCGGGCCACTATCGGCGAGAGGTCGAAGCCATAGGCCTGTTCGACCTCTCCTCCCGGCCCTTGCGCGCGAAACGCTTTCCATTCGGGCTGTCTCTGCGAATGATCAGTCCGCAATCGACGAGGACGGCCAGGTGCCGGCGCAGCGTCGTGGGCGGCATGCCATTCGCGCGTGCCATGAGTTGTTCATTCGACGGCCAAACGATCAGCGTCCCGTCGCCCGACAGCTCGCTGTCCCGATGGAATGACAGGAGCGCGTTGAGAATGGCCAGGGACCGGTCTGTGGCGCCCAGAAGATCGCGAGCTTCACGGATCGAGCGGAAGGCCTTCCACTTCTCGACCGTTGCCCCTTGGGGTATGGATTTCGCGGCGACTTGGCTCGCCATTTGGCCAAGCGTCATCGGCCGCCGCCCAAAGGGCGTCGTGGAGATATGCGTCTGCATTTTCTTTCACCTATTGCTAGGCAATAGAAAACTGCTCGCCGAAACGGCGCTCACGACTCAAAAGAGCCTTGACTGTGATTCCGGGAAGTGCGATTCTCTAGCTACCACACTAAGAGAGGGCTTCCGGAAGCGATTTCGGTGGCCTTTTTCTTTGCCAATTTCTGCCATGGCCGCCCGTTTACGGCCGTTGATTCACTCACCGCCCTCCTCTTTGTTTTGCTGAAATTCTTCGTAAAGGCGCTTTAATTGTCCCGAGAGGAACGCGCCAAACTGAGATGCATCCTTGGATTTCAAGGCAAGAGTGAAGGTCCGGCCGCTATCCTTTGTCGTCACTTTGACGGCAGCTTCGGACAGACTCCACACCTTTTCCGCCGCCTGCTTCGGCTTGGCCTTCTTTGTTCGAGAAGACTTGAGGCCATCGATAAGGACCGTGAATTGTTGACTCCCCTCTGCCTCAACGAAAGCCTCACTCTGAACCAGCTCCAGCGCCGTTTCAGCATTTGCCGGCATTTGAACGAGTTTCTTCAGTTCTTCCCAACGGTCCCGGCCAACACCCTTCGCGGCGCCGAGCGCCTCGAGGACGGCTTCTGGCACGACATCAGCGACGGAGAGCATTCGAGAAAGCAAAGTGTCGTCAATCGTCAAAGCTATCTTGATGGTAGCCTTGTCGATTCCGGACTCGAGCAAGCGCCGTGCATAAAGCGCCTTCTCGATGAAGCTCAGATCGTCCCTGGCTGAGTTCTCCTGACCCTGAGCGATGACGTGGGCAATATCTTCAAGGGGCTTGATGACGGCTCGAACTTCCTGCCCAAGCTTTCGGGCCACCCTAACTCGCCGGTGGCCGAATACTACAATGTAGCGGCCGCTTGTCTGGGGATGTGGCCGAACCAGAACAGGAGAAAGCTGTCCGGCATTTTTGATGGCCTGTAGGAGTTCACCGTCCTTTTCTTCGTCCTCGCCAATTCTATCCGCATAAGGGGAGGGGTCGAGTTTATCTGGATCCAGCGATACCACAATGTCGCCTTCCAGAACGCGCATCGAGCTTTCAGCAAGATCGTCAAGGGACTGCATCATAGATCGTGAAGCACCGCGGCGCGCATATTCCACACGCGATTCCGCCACTCCGTCATGCTCGACGGGCTTTGTGGGACGATCTCCGATATTCGCAAGCAGGTGCTTTCTAGCCATGATATTCACCTAAAATGGGAGATATCGTATTGTTCTCTAACCGCTTTTTCGCAATCTGCACGGCTGTCAAAATGGCCTTCATTTGCGCCTCCATGCCGAGTGGATGAGAGAAGTTATTTCTCCGTTCACTGCATTAAGGGACTCAATGGCCCGGTCATAGGTCGAGCGAACGAACAGCGCTCGCTCGACCTCATAGACCGTCTGCTTGGTTATGCCCGCATCGGAGATTGCGGTTGACTTGACCATCTGGTTGTTCAGCATTCTCTTACCAAACATTGCCTGCATGAAGCCCACCATCTGAGCTTGGGGCCCGTCTGTCGCCTCGTAGCGAGTCACGAGGTATCTAAACCAATCAAGTCGAACCTTGGCACCAACTCCTTTAATCGATTGCAGAATGCCCCCGAGCATAAGCAGGAATTGGCTCATGCTCATGATGTCGAGCATTTGCGGATGCACAGTGATGAGAACGCCCGTCGAAGCCGTAAGTGCCGTCAGTGTGAGATATCCCAATTGAGGCGGACAATCGATAACGACGATATCATAGCGGTCATCAACCTCTTTTAGCGCATTGGAGATGCGCGTGAAAAAAAGCCGACCCTCAGGTGAGCTCCGATCAGATGCGGCAAGTGGCGTTTCGTATTCGTACTCTTGGAGCTCCAAGTTCGCCGGGACGATATCCAATCCGGGAAAATTGGTAGTACGAATGACTTCTTTAATCGAACAGCGTTCGTTGTCGTATCGCAAAGCGTCGAAAAGGGAAGGATTCTTATCGAGCTCGGGTTGAACGCCATGAAGAGCAGTGAGCGATGCTTGCGGATCGAGATCAATAGCAAGAACACGGTGCCCCGTAAGAGCCAGGTACTGTGCCAGATGGGCTGTGGTGGTAGTCTTACCAGATCCACCCTTGAAATTGACCACAGAGATGACCTGCAAATGGTCACCCTCACGTCGACGTGGGACATAGTCCTTCACGCCGCTACGTCCGTGCTTATCGAGATACTCGCGCAACTCCAGCATTTGTTCTGCAGTATAGGAGCGCCTCCCCGACGATGAGACCGTTGGAACAGGACCTTTCCCATCCAAATGCAATTTTTTCACGTGGTTCTGGGTAACGCCAATGAAGTCTGCAACCTCGGCCAACGAGAACAAACGCAGACCCTTTTGCGCGTCAGGCGGGTACTGCTCGAGACGGAGCATATTCAGACGATCGGAGATCAATTCACCCTGCTGGATGATCTCCTCGTCGAAATCCATCGCATTTTGCTCATCGACTGTTGACACCAACATCTCACTTCCATCGAAATAACGCTTTTTCCCAAGCAACATGCGGGAAAGCGTTATTACTATGGGCGATTCCGGTTCCGGCGCAAGCGGTTTTTGGTTAACGGTCTCTTAACACGAGCCAAACCATCGGCCTCCAGATTCTCTGGAAAAGCAGAATTTTTCCAGTGTTTTCCAATACTTATTTGACGCCACCAATGCCTTTTTGGATATTTGCTGTCCCGGCACATCTGCCGGGGCGACTTCGCATGCCGTCGTTCGAAAACTATGTAGAGCGCAAGTTCCAGCCCAATTCCGCCGATTATCACCCCGACTCAGTGATCTGAGTCGAACTCAAGCCCCGCTCAGCGGATACCGCGCGAACACTCATCTAACCACCCCGGCAGATCTGCCGGGGTGACCGGTTCCTCTCATTCGATCAAAACCGCAACTCACCCGCAAGTAGCAACGGTGGATGCGATGCAAACAAAATCTGACCGCGCCGAGCGGCACCTAAGATCGTCAATTGGAGAGGATCGATGAGCAGGAGTGCCTCCCATTCCCGGTTGGTCCGCAAACTACGTGAAGCGTTGGGTGATGTGATCTGCGCGGCACTTGAGGACGACGATGTCGTTGAAATCATGCTCAACCCGGACGGACGGCTGTTTGTCGAGCGGCTGGGCGAGGGGATGGCAAGGATTGGCGCGTTGCAGGTGGGCGCGGCCGAGATCATCATCGGCAGCGTTGCACACGCCCTGCAGACCGAGGCGGATGAGGAGCGGCCTATTATTTCCGGTGAACTGCCGATCGGCGGGCATCGGTTCGAGGGTCTGCTTCCCCCGGTGGTGAGCGGGCCTAGCTTTACGATCCGCCGGCGCGCATCCCGCCTGATCCCGCTTGCGGACTATGTGAGCGGCGGCGTGATGACCAGGCTTCAGGCAAGCCTCATTCGACGCGCCATTCAGGAACGGCTGAATATAGTCGTCTCCGGCGGAACGGGATCGGGCAAGACGACATTGGCCAACGCAGTCATCGCCGAAATCGTCCAGTCCGCTCCATCGCATCGGTTGCTCATTCTGGAAGACACGGCCGAGATCCAATGCGCGGCCGAGAACGCAGTTTGCCTGCACACAACCGACAGCACCGACATGGCGCGGCTTCTAAAAAGCACGATGCGCCTTCGGCCTGACCGCATCATAGTCGGCGAAGTCCGGGACGGCGCCGCGTTGACCCTTCTCAAGGCATGGAACACAGGCCACCCGGGCGGGATCACCACCATACACGCCAACACCGCCCATTCCGCGCTGCGGCGCCTCGAGCAGCTGACCGCCGAGGTGAGTCAGCAGCCGATGAGGAAGTGATAGGCGAAGCGGTTGATCTCGTCGTCTCCATCGAACGAACGGCGACCGGCCGGCGTGTGCGTGACGTGATGCGTGTCACCGGTTTCGACGGCGCGACTTACGAAACAGACCACAATTCTCAGATCAACGAGGACAGCCATGCCGCATAATTTCCGCCGAAACGCCTCTATGGGAGCCATAGTTGCCGCGCTTTGCATTGCAGTCGCTTCTCCAGCTCTCGCAAGTTCTGGCGGCGGTCTGCCATGGGAGGGGCCGCTCCAGCAGATCCAGGAATCGATTACCGGCCCGGTTGCCGGCTTCATCGCGCTCGCCGCTGTCGCAGTCGCCGGCGGCATGCTGATCTTCGGCGGCGAACTCAACGATTTCGCGCGGCGGCTGATGTATGTCGTCCTTGTCGCCGGTATCCTGCTTGGCGCGACCCAGATCGTCGGACTGTTCGGCGCATCGGGTGCATCGATCGGCCTCCCAGATCAGGCAGCCCCGGGCGGGCGAGGGGAGGGAACTGATGGCTGAAGCCGGCGCACCCCTTTTCCGCTCGCCCATCCATCGCGCATTGTCGCGGCCGAACCATCTGATGGGCGCCGACCGCGAACTCGTGCTTCTGACCGGGCTTGCCACGGTCATTCTCATCTTCGTGGTGCTGACCTGGTTCTCTGTGTTACTCGGCATTGCTATCTGGATCGCCGTGGTCGGTGTCCTTCGTATCATGGCCAAGGCCGATCCGATGATGCGGCAGGTCTATCTGCGCCACATCGGCTATCGACCGACTTATCGGCCTACGTCATCGCCATGGCGGAGGTACTGACCTCCCATGGTGGCGCTCAATCAATTCCGAAACTCAAAACCGTCGTTTTCCGACCTGTTGCCCTATGCAGGCCTGGTCGCCGACGGGATCATTCTGTTGAAGGACGGCTCGCTGATGGCTGGCTGGTATTTTGCGGGACCGGATTCGGAGAGCTCGACCAATGTCGAGCGAAACGAGGTATCGCGCCAGATCAATACGATCCTTTCGCGGCTGGGGACAGGATGGATGATCCAGGTCGAGGCCGTGCGCGTGCCGACGACGGCCTATCCGGCTCGTGACGCCTGCCATTTCCCCGATCCGGTCACACGGGCGATCGACGAAGAGCGTCGCGCGCATTTCGAGGCGGAGCGCGGCCACTACGAGAGCCAGCACGCCCTTGTTCTGACCTATCGGCCACCGGAACCGCGCCGGTCGACCATGGCGCGGTACGTCTATTCCGACGAGGCAAGCCGATCGGAGACCTATGCGAACCGCGTCCTCAATACCTTCCAAAGCTCGATCCGCGAGGTCGAACAGTATCTCGGCAACGTGCTTTCGATCCGACGCATGGTGACACGCACAATTAGCGATCCGGAGACAGGAAGCGAGGCGCGCTATGACGAGCTCTTCCAGTTCATCCGGTTCTGTATCGTCGGCGAGAACAATCCGGTTCGTCTGCCGGCGATCCCGATGTATCTCGACTGGCTGGTCACCGCCGAGTTCCATCATGGGCTTTCCCCGATGGTCGATGGCACCTATCTGACTGTGGTTGCTATTGATGGATTCCCGGCCGAGAGCTGGCCGGGGATCCTCAATTCGCTCGACCTGATGCCGCTCACCTATCGGTGGTCGAGCCGGTTCCTCTTTCTCGACGATCAGGAAGCACGCCAGAAGCTCGAGCGCACCCGCAAGAAGTGGCAGCAGAAAGTCCGGCCGTTCTTCGACCAGCTCTTCCAGACCCAAAGCAGCTCAGTCGATCAGGACGCCATGACGATGGTAGCCGAAACCGAGGATGCAATTGCAGCTGCCTCATCGCAGCTGGTCGCCTATGGCTACTACACGCCTGTCATCGTCATGTTCGACACCGACGAAGCTCGTCTGCGCAGTCAAGCGGAGGCAGTCCGGCGGCTGATCCAGGCCGAAGGTTTCGGTGCCCGGATCGAGACACTCAATGCCACCGAGGCCTATCTCGGCAGCCTGCCGGGCAATACCTACGCCAATATCCGCGAACCTCTCATCAACACAAGCAATCTCGCCGACCTCATTCCGGTCAATTCCGTATGGGCGGGCAGCGCGACCGCCCCATGCCCCTTCTACCCGCCAAATGCCCCGCCGCTGATGCAAGTTGCCAGCGGTTCGTCTCCCTTCCGGTTGAACCTGCATGTCGAGGATGTCGGCCATACGCTGATCTTCGGGCCGACGGGGTCGGGAAAGTCGACCTTGCTGGCGCTGATCGCGGCACAATTCCGCCGGTACAAAGCGGCGCAAATCTTCGCCTTTGATAAAGGCAAGTCGCTCTACCCGCTGACCAAAGCCGCCGGCGGCGATCACTACGAGATCGGGGCAGGGGAGAGTGCGCTCGCATTCTGCCCGCTGGCCGAGCTTTCGACCGACGGGGATCGGGCATGGGCGGCCGAATGGGTCGAAACGCTTGTTTCCATGCAGGGAGTGACCATCACACCCGACCACCGTAACGCGATCGCCCGTCAGATCGCCCTGATGGCCGAGGCGCGCGGCCGATCGCTCTCGGACTTCGTGAGTGGCGTTCAGATGCGCGAGATCAAGACCGCGCTTCACCATTACACGGTCGACGGTCCGATGGGGCAACTCCTCGATGCCGAGCAAGACGGGTTGACGCTTGGGATGTTCCAGACCTTCGAGGTCGAGGAACTCATGAATATGGGCGAGCGCAATCTCGTCCCCGTCCTTCTCTATCTCTTCCGCAGGATCGAGAAGCGCCTGGCCGGGAACCCAAGCCTGATCATTCTTGATGAGGCTTGGCTGATGCTTGGCCACGCAACATTCCGTGACAAGATCAGGGAATGGCTGAAGGTCCTGCGAAAGGCCAACTGCGCCGTCGTTCTCGCCACGCAGTCTATCTCGGATGCCGAGCAGTCCGGTATTATCGATGTGCTCAAGGAAAGTTGCCCGACCAAGATATGCCTGCCGAATGGCGCCGCTCGGGAACCCGGAACCCGCGAATTCTACGAACGGATCGGCTTTAACGAGCGGCAGATCGAGATCGTCGCAACCGCCATTCCGAAGCGGGAATACTACATCGCGTCTCCAGAAGGGCGGCGTCTGTTCGACATGACACTTGGACCCGTCGCGCTCGCCTTTGTCGGCGCGTCCGGCAAGAGCGATCTCAAACGCATCTGTGATCTCAGCCAACAACATGGACCGGCTTGGCCGATGCACTGGTTGCAGGGAAGGGGAGTGGACAATGCGAAACGCATTCTCTCGATCAACTAAAATTGCCGTCGCAGCTCTGACGGTGGCCGCGTGGTTGCCGATCGTTCATGCCGATGCCGGCACCGTGACGGGCGGGGCGACCGAATGGACGCAGATCCTGAACAATACCGAGCTTGTCAGTCTCGTCGGGCAGTCGACCGAGCAGATTGGCAATCAGGTGACGCAGATCACGCAGTTGGCGGAGCAGATCCAGAACCAGCTGAAGATCTACGAAAACATGCTCCAGAACACGCTGACCCTTCCGAACCAGGTCTGGGGTCAGGTGGAAAGCGATCTCAACAGGCTACGCAGCCTCGTCAATCAGGGGCAGTCGATCGCGTTCTCAATGGGAAATGCTGACGATGTGCTTCGGCACCGGTTCCAAAGTTTTGCCGATTTCAAGTCGGGGCTCGCCAGCGGCGAGACGTTTTCCGCAAATTATCAGACCTGGTCGGACACCAATCGCGACACGATTGCCGCAACGCTCAAAGCGGCCGGACTGACTGCGGACCAGTTCAGCTCCGAGGAAACGACGATGAGCCAGTTGCGGTCGATGTCGCAAAGTGCGGTCGGTCAGATGCAAGCGCTTCAGCTCGGCCACCAGATTGCGGCCCAGCAGGTCGCCCAGGCCCAGAAGCTGCGGGGCCTCGTCTCCCAGCAAGTGACGATGATGGGCACCTGGTATCAGTCCGAACAAGCGGCCAAAGACCTCGCCCAGAACCGTCGCGAGGAATTCTTCAAGTCGACCACGCCCTCCACCTCGGGTGGGCAGGAAATGGAGCCGCGCTGGTGAACAGGTCCATCATTTTCATGGCGATCGTCCTCACAGTCATCGGAATCGGCGGAATCGTCGTTTGGCAGATCGTGATGCCCTCCGATCCCACTCCGCATGTCAGCACATCAGCACCGGCGCCACAGAAATTCGACACGGCTGGCGGGCAGGAGATGCGTCCGCGCTGGAAGACAGATGAAGGTGAGGGCGATGAGGCGGAAAACTAAGATCTTCTTTGCAGCTACACTCGCACTCGCCCTGTTTGGAGGGCCCGCGTTTGCCCAGGAAGGCCGGCTACTGACCAATCTCGAGAACGAGATTGCTAGCGCTGCCCAAGGCTGGCAATCCACGATCCTGAACGCGGCGCGGTCGCTGTTCTGGATTCTCGCCGGAATCGAGGTCGGGATTGCAGCCGTGTGGTTGGCGATCTCGGCGGCCTCGCTCGACACCTGGTTCGCAGAGCTTGTCCGCCGCATCATGTTCATCGGGCTCTTCGTGTTCATACTTGAGCAAGGGCCCGACTTTGCAAAGGCCGTTGTCGACAGCCTGTATCAGATCGGCGCTGGCGGCGGCTCGGCATCGCCCGCCAATGTCTTCAATGCCGGTCTGCAGGTGGCAAGCGCCATGTCAGCCAAGGCCCAGTTCGGCCTGTTCGAGGATAACGCGCTGGCGATCGCCGCCGTCTTCGCAATGGTGGTCGTGGTCATCTCTTTCAGCCTGGTTGCGGCAATCTTCGTTGCCGTCATGGCGGAAATGTATGTCGGACTGCTCGCGGGCATGATCATGCTCGGGCTCGGCGGGTCGAGCTACACCAAGGATTTCTCGATCCGCTATCTCGTCTACGCTTTCTCCGTTGGCATGAAACTGATGGCGCTCGTGATGATCGCGAGGATCGGCTCGGAAGTTCTGATCGGCCTCGCCAATACGCCGTCAAGCAGCGACGAGTTCCTCTCCACACTGGCGATCGCCGGCATCTCCGTCGTGGTGTTCGTCATCGCCATGTATGTGCCGAACATTGTGCAAGGGATGGTGCAGGGCGTGTCCGTAACGGGCGGCATGGAAGCCATACGCCATGGCGGGCAGGCCGCGAGCTTTGCTGCCGGAGGTACTGCCCTCGCCACGGGCGGGGCGAGGGCAGGGGCCGCGGCCTATTCCAATGCCCGCGCTGGCGGCAGCTCGTTCGGTGCGGCCGCACTCAAGGGCATGGCAAGCGGTGTCGGCGCGGCTGGAGGCGCCGTTGCATCCGCTTCGCGTGACAAGGCGATCGGAGTGCCCGGCACATGGGGCGCTTCGACGCTTGGTCTTGCGAACGCCAAGCTTGATCAGGGTCAGGGTCGTCCAGGTCCAAGCCCGAACCGTGACGAGAAAGCGTGACAGAGACCATGGCCAAAACACATCCCCCCGAAAACCCCTATCTCGCCGCGCGTCAGGAATGGAACGAGCGTTACGGCTCCTATGTCAAGGCGGCGGCTGCCTGGCGGATCGTCGGTATCACCGGCATGTTCATGGCGGTGATCGGGTTCTCCTACGCGCTTTATCAAAGCACTCAGGTCAAGCTGGTTCCCTACATAGTGGAAGTCGACAAGCTCGGCACTGCCTCCACCATCGGATTTCCACAGCAGATCGAATATGCCGACGCCAGAGTGGTGCGTGCGACGCTTGGAAGTTTCGTATCGAACTTCCGCTCGGTCACACCCGACGCGATAGTGCAGAAGCAATACATCGACCGTACTTATGCGCTGCTGAGATCATCAGACCCGGCGACCGAGAAGGTGAATGCCTGGTTTCGGAACAACTCGCCGTTCGACAGAGCAAGATCAAAGACGGTTGCCATCGCGGTCACCAACATCGTGCCGCTTTCCAACCAGAGCTACCAGATCGACTGGACGGAATATGAGCGCGACCGGCAGGGCAAGGAGATCAGTACCAGGCGGTTCCGTGGCGTCGCCACGGTGGCGTTGACCCCGCCACAGGACGAGGCGGTCATACGGCTAAACCCCATCGGCCTCTACCTCAGGGATTTTGACTGGACAGCGCAGTTGTGAGCGCGCGCAAGGATAGCAACATGAAGAAAAGCATGCCCCCCGTCATCGCGCTTTGCGCCGGTGTCATGGTCTCGGTGACAAGCCTGCCGGTCTCCGCACAGCAGTTGAGCAGCAATGAAACCCGCGGGACACAGCTTTCTGAACAGTGGCAGCACAGCCGGGGCGTTGTGACGCGCGGGCCGGACGGGAAGGTGATCTTCCTCTATGGTGAGGTCCAGCCCTCGGTCGTCTGCTCGCCGCTACAGGTCTGCGATATTGAACTTCAGGCCGGCGAGATCGTTCGGGACGTCCTTGTCGGCGACACGGTACGGTGGAAGGTCGATCCAGCGACGTCCGGTGCGCCAAATGGACAGGCAATACATCTGATCGTCAAACCTGCCGAGGCCGGGCTCATGACGTCGATGGTTGTGACCACCTCGCGGCGGACCTATCACATTCAGCTCAAGTCTCATCCGACCCAGTACATGGCCCGCGTCGGCTTCGACTACCCCGAGGACATCAATGCGCGTTTCGCCGAGATCAACGCACGGATCGAGGCGAGCGTCGTTCCAGGAGCCGGCGTTCCCGCCGACCAGCTTGACTTCGCATTTCATATAGGCGGCTCGGCCCGTTGGCGGCCGACACGCGTCTACAGTGACGGGTTAAAGACGTACATCCAATTTCCATCTTCGCTCTCAGGTCAGGATGCACCGGTGCTGTTCGTCGTCTCTGGTGGCGAAAACCGGATCGTCAACTACAGGATGAAGGGAGCAATGATGGTGGTCGACTACAATATCGATCGAGCGATCCTTGTCTCGGGCGTCGGGCGCCAGCAGCAGAAGATCACGATCAGGCGGGGAGGGTAGGGGATGTTGGGCCTATTCTCTTATGTGCGTATTCCCGCCGCCTTGCTTTGCCTCTTTCTGCTTGCGGCTTGCCAAACAATGGGTGGCCCGGGATTGATTCAAAGCGAAGTCACCGCCGAACTCTCAACCGAAGCCGCAAGCGCGATTGCCGCGGACATTGTGGAGCGGCTCGCGGAGCATGTCGGACCCGGAAATACGACAATTGCGCTACGTGGCTACGACGCGGTGTTCGGCCCGGCGCTCGAGGCTTCCTTGCGGGAAAAAGGCTATGCCGTTGTGACCGACCAGGCGACAAATCAAACGGCTGTCGACCCGCTGGCCTATAGCGTGGATCCGTTCGAGGACGGTGTGCTTGTGCGGATCTCGACCTTGAAGGTCGAGCTCACCCGGATGTACACACTCGGTACGACCGGTACGACCGGAGCGGCCGGAGCGGTGCCCGCAAGTCCCTTGTCCGTCATGCAACGGAGATCGGCGGGCGGGTCATGACACAATCGCTGAAGCTTGGTGGCGCCTGTGCCGAGAGTGGGCCAAGAATCCGAAGACTGAATCGTGTGCCTATCATCGTTGCGATCATCCTCGTCGTGGTCTTTCTGGCGGCGATCTTCTTTGGCCTCTCCTCGAGGGGATTGCATTTCGGGGACCGGCAGAGCGACACGTCGTCGTCGCAACCAGCCTCCAATGATGCCGAAAGGCTCAAACAGGGCGTACCCGACGGGATCATCGGCGAGCCGAAGGTCGTTCCGTTGCAACCGACGCCAGCGGTCGAAAGGGAAGAACCCACTCGTAACCCGTTCACTCCACCCGACCAGAATCCTCAGAAGACAGTACCGCTGCAAACCCCAGCCATCGAGCCTGAGGCCGTGTGGCGCGCCCGATTGCAGCGCGAGCAGGAAGAACAGATGCTCCGCGAATATCATCGCCAGCAAATGGCAAGCATTCAGGCTGAGGAAGCCGCTGCCAATTCGCCGACAGCCGTCAATCTCAAGGGCCTGGATAACGAGAATGCTATGCCGGTCGCAGCATCACAACAGTCCGTATCACCTGCAGGAACGTCAGGCAGTGCGCTGGATCTATATGGCGCTGCGTTGCAGGCCGGTATTGGTGGACAGAACACCGATCCGAACGGGCAGGTTAGGAAGGCGCAGTTCTTCAACCAGGATATCGCTGATCTCGGCTACCTGCCGAATTCGGTTGTTCCGCAAATGTCGCCCTTTGAACTCAAGCGCGGTTCGGTCATTCCGGCGACGCTCGTCACCGGTATCAACTCCGATCTTCCCGGTCGCATCACTGCCCAGGTATCGCAAAACGTCTACGACAGCGCGACCGGCCGGCGACTGCTCATCCCGCAAGGAACAAAACTGTTCGGTCGCTACGATTCCAACGTCTCCTTCGGGCAAAACCGGGTGCTTGTCGTCTGGACCGATATCATCTTTCCGAACGGATCAACGCTGCAGATCGGCGGCATGGCTGGCACCGATGTCGCCGGCTATGGCGGGTTCAACGACAAGGTCAACAACCACTATCTCAAGACTTTTGGATCGGCGATCCTCGTCGCCCTGATTGGCGCAGGGACGGACATGCTGCTCCCGAAAGACACCAGCACCGCGACAACGACGGACAGCGCAGCGGATGCGGCCAGGCGGTCCTTTGCCCAGACCTTCGGGCAGATCTCGCAGCAAACCGTGTCGAAAAACCTCAATGTCCAGCCCACGCTCGAAATCAGGCCGGGCTATCGATTCAACGTCCTGGTCGATCAGGACATCGTTTTCCCAAAACCTATCAATGAATCTGAGATCGGAAACCTCGACACCGCAACGTGGCGGAATTTGTTTCCGCAACTCACCACCATGCCGGAATTTTGTCATCTTGAACGAACTCCTCCTGCAGTTGATCGATATGCTTTCATTACCGCTTGAGGAGCGGGCGGCGCGGCGCGCCTTGCGGGATTTCGCCGAGGGAGCCGGCTTCGATTATTTCGCTTATCTGCATCTGCGTGGGCAAGAGAGCTTTGCTGTGTCGAACTATCCCAGGGAATGGCAGGATCACTACGTCCAGAAAAACTACATTCGAGTTGATCCAGTCGTCACCAAGGCCAAACATGGGCCGCCGATTTTTCAGTGGTCGGCGGACGAAGCCAGACGAGTGGGAAGGCTCGATGTAAAGCAATTCTACAAGGATGCGGATCGGTTCGGAATCCGTTCAGGTCTGTCAGTCTCGGTTCCTGTCGGCTTCAAGAACAGGATGGTGTTCACACTGGCCTCCGGGAAGTCCATGGTGTGCATCGACGAGGATCCCGATCCCGTCATTGCAGCGATGGCGGTCGCATTTGTTCATTCCCATCTCGCCTCGGCGACCCAGGATGCTGCCCTGGCTTCAGACATCCGTCTTTCACCGCGCGAGGCCGAATGCCTGCGCTGGTTCGCAGACGGCATGTCGATGCCGGACATCGCAGAAACGATCGGGATCGGATATCGGTCCGTGCGTTCCTATCTCGACGAGGCAACGCGAAAGCTTGGCGCGGCCAACAGCCGGCAAGCCGCCTCGATCGCGATCCGGTTGGGGCTGATCTAGCAGTCTGGCTTCGACGCTTGGAACCCCTTCGCTAGCAATGTCTGGATGACCGCAATGGAGACAAACCGACCTAGGCCGTGAACTCATTAACGGGGTTCACAGATTGTCAGCGGCATGATTCAACCTCCGGATTGGAGGTCTTGATGAGCCGTTATGATCTGACTGAATTCGAATGGCGTGTGATTGCGCCGCTTCTTCCCAACAAACCGCGCGGTGTGCCGCGTGTGGATGACCGGCGGGTGCTGAATGGCATCTTCTGGGTATTGCGATCGGGGTCGCCATGGCGCGATCTGCCGGAGCGCTATGGCCCGCACACAACCTGCTACAACCGCTTCAGGCGCTGGACCAAGGCTGGCGTCTGGGACCGGATCATGGACGCGGTTACAGAGGCTTACGATGGCGACGTGCGGATGATCGATGGCACCTCAGTGCGTGTCCACCATTCCGCGGCGACTTTAAAAAAAGCCACCCGGATCGATGTCTTGGACGAAGCCGGGGTGGTCTTACTACGAAAATCCATGCTCTGACCGACGGTGACGGCCTGCCGGTGAAACTCACAATCACACCAGGCCAGACCCATGACATCCAGGCCGCGGCCGGATTGCTGGAGGGCATCGGCAAAGGATCGATGGTGCTCGCCGACAAGGCCTATGATGCCGACTGGCTACGCGAACTGGTCTCCAGGCAGGGCGGCTGGGCAAATATCCCGCCGAAATCCAACCGGACAAGCCCAATCTGCTTCTCGCCATGGCTCTACAAGCAGCGCAATCTGATTGAGCGGTTCTTCAACAAACTCAAATATTACAGACGCATAGCCACGCGATACGACAAGCTCGGCTCAACGTTCCTCGCAATGGCCAAGCTCGCTTGCATCAGGTTACGTCTGCGCCATTATGAGTCCACGGCCTAGTTCATTATATCTCGAAGTGGAAAGTTGGGCGGAGACCGGGCATTCACTGCGGTATGCGTGGACGGCGAGATTGGGACCGGGAGGGGACTGGCAGATTTACGAAGGCAAGTCGGCAAATAGGACGTCGATCTACATTGCGTGCGGCGGTGTTTCCGGCCCCCAGCGGACGGTCCGCGCTTCCCGCGCAATACCGCGTAGAGTAGCTTACTCGCTCTCCGACAATTCAGAACGTCGGAATCCTCTGCCTTTTCAGAACACCCCGTCCTTTCTGGCCCGGAAACATCGGGTGTAACGGGTCTACGGTCGAAATCGGAAAGTATTTCCGTCCATCGAAAATGGCCGCGCCTGTTCAGTACCTACCCATCCTGATTGCCACGATTGAAAAGAGCCGCGTCACCGACCTGCTACCCTTCAACTTTTCGAATACCGCCGTCGCCTGATCAGACTTATACCTTTGCCACTCCGAAGGCGATCCACCGAAAGCGCGGGCGTCAACGTGCAGGGGAAATAGCGCTTACATGATAGTCATCTGCACCGCTGATAGACAGTAAACGGGCCAAAAATTGGTGCCGGTGAAAATGCCGAGGCTAAGGTCTCCAAAAGTGCTCCTGATCGGAGAATTTCAGCATTAATTAATCCCGAAATGCCAATCTGACGTGAGAAAGCAGGCCAAATAACCGTTTGGCATTTTGAGGAAGCATGTACGCGCACTCCGTAGAGAAACGCTTTATCCTAATCGTATGTGCTGCATTGCTGCTGCTCGTAGCGCCGCTTTTTGCGCTGTTTTTCTTTCTTTCCTATGACCGCGCCGTGACGGAAGACAGCAAAAACATCGATCTGATGATGGTGGCCAATGCCCAGGCGCTGGGCAAACCGCTTTGGGATTTCGACGTCGAGAGCGTGCGCAAGATTGCCGACACGGTCGTTTCCAATTCACGCGTTGTCCGTGTCGATGTTAAGGATACCGTGGGCGAGATCCATATTGTAACCCCGAGCGAGCTCGAGGATGCCGGTAAACCGCTGCAGGAAATCTCATCGCCGATCAGGTTCAGTTCTGTGGATGGCGACAAGGAAGTCGGCACACTGACCGTCTGGGTCGAGCGGACCACTTTCCATACGGTCATCGATACACGCGATATCGTCTTTCTCTCAATTTTCGGCCTCGCCGTCCTGTTGATTTCCGCTGCCGCGCTGATTGCCAACCGGATCACCGTTATCCGGCCGCTGTTGCATCTGACCGACGCCATCGTTGCGACACACAAGCTTGGTTCACGCCAGCGGGTGGATTGGACATCCAATGACGAGATGGGCACTCTCGCCAAGAATTTCAACGAGATGCAGGAAGAGCTGGAAGCAGAGGAAAAAGCGCTCAAATCGGCGCATACCCTCGCCCAGGCCATCTATAACCTGACCCCTGCAATGCTGTATTCAGTGGATCGCGACGGCAAGGTCAGCGCCGTTTCGGACTACTGGCTTCTTGCCACCGGTTTTAGCCGCGAAGATGTCATCGGCAAGGCATTCAGCGGGTTTCTGGATCCTGCTTCGCGTGAAGCCTATGAAGTACGTGACAGGCCGGTAAGAGACGGCTCGGCGAGTCCGGGGGTTACGGTCAAATTCATGTGCGCCGATGGCCATCGCATCGATGTGTTGATCAGGGAAACCATCACTTCCCCGTGGCGCGAACAGGATCTGTCGCTTTCGGTCATGACCGATGTGAGCGAACTCAAAGACGCCGAGCAGCGTAACCACCGGCAGGCTATCACTGACCATTTGACAGGACTTCAGAACCGGCAGGGGTTTGAAACGACGCTTGGCGAAAAAATCCGGCAAACCGATGAGCGCAAAGGCGAGCTGGCGTGCCTTTTCATCGATCTCGACCGGTTCAAATGGATCAATGACAATCTGGGGCACACGGTGGGGGATGCGGTGCTGTGCGAGGTTACCGAGCGCATGCGGCAGCAAATCCGGCCGGACGATGCCTTCGCGCGGCTTGGCGGCGATGAATTCGCCATTCTTGTTGCTGCCCCAAAGGCAGAGCCTGTAGCCAGGGAAGTAGCAGAGCGCATCGCCCACATCTTTGATGAACCGCTTGACATAGACGGTACTGCGATAACGCTCAGCGCCAGCATCGGCATTGCGCTTTATCCCACACAGGCACACAGCGCTACCGATCTGCTGCAGAAATCCGATATGGCGATGTATGCACGCAAGAAAGGCGGCAAGAAGGGGATGGTGATGTTCAGCGACAACATTGCCGAGGTCGCTCGCTCGCGCGCTGAAATCGAGGGCTTCATCGAACAGGGGCTTGCCAATGACTGGTTCGAAGCCTGGTTGCAGCCGATCATCGATTTGCAATGCGGCAGGATCGCGGGCTTTGAAGCGCTGATGCGCCTCAACCATCCACAAAAAGGCATTGTGACACCCGCCGATATCATATCGGTTGCCGAGGAAACCGGGTCCATCAGCGCAATTGGCCGCAGGATATTCCAACAGGCTGTGCAGCATCTTGCCAAAATCAGTGATGCCCTGGGTCTGCACGATAGCTATCTGGCGGTCAATTTCTCACCGCTGCAATTCGAGCCGGGTTTGCCGCTGAGAATCATGGCGGATCTGCAGGAGACCGGCATTTCGCCATCGCGTATTGTCGTGGAAGTCACCGAAGCGGTGCTGATTCAGGACGATGTGAACGCTTTTGCTGCCCTTAAGGAACTGT
Organism: Hoeflea sp. Naph1; assembly: GCF_046837775.1. GTDB lineage: Bacteria > Pseudomonadota > Alphaproteobacteria > Rhizobiales > Rhizobiaceae > Hoeflea. Next base: position 57,942 of record NZ_CP177288.1, read on the forward strand.
CGGCCCAGGGCATGCGCGTTGCCCTCGACGATTTTGGCACCGGCTATTCGTCTCTGAGCTATCTGCACCGGTTCCCGGTCGATATTGTCAAGATCGACAAATCCTTCGTTCACGCACTCAATTCGGAGAATTCGCACGACAAGAGCAAATTGCTGATTGAAGGCATAAAGACGATTGCGGATCAGATGAATTGCATGGTTGTTGCTGAAGGCATAGAGGCCGTCAATCAACGCGATATGTTGAGGGCGATGGGTATCGAATACGGGCAAGGGTATTACTTTGCCAGGCCGGCTCCCGTAGATGAGCTCATATTGCACCTGACCTGTAAGGCCGGGAACGTGTGGGCTGAAGGCGACCTTGAAGATGTCTCCAATCAAACCGAAAGTGCTGTGTCATGATAAGATCAGTTTTTCTGACGTTGCTTGTCTTGGTGCTTCCGGCTCACGCCCAGACCATCAAGCTCAATACCGAGGAATATCCTCCGTTCAACTACCGGGAGGACAACGAGTACAAGGGCAGCTCGATCGAGCAGGTGAAACTGCTGATGCAGGATGCCGGGCTGGATTATACGATCGAGATGATGCCCTGGGCACGGGCGCTGTCGCTGGCTACAACCCAGAAAGATCACTGTGTCTTTTCAACCGTCCACAATGCGGAACGCGATCCCAAATTCAAATGGGTTGAACCGCTTTTGACAAACCGTACCGTTCTGGTGCGCAAAGCCGGCTCCGGCGTGAGCCCGAGCACCATCGAGGAAGCCAAGGCCTATAGTGTTGGCACCCAGCGCGACGACTACACCCAGACCATTCTCGAGGCACACCAGTTTCCCAAGGTGGATCTGGCAGTTGACCAGACCTTGAGTTTGAAAAAACTGCTGAGCGGCCGCATCGATCTGATGCCCGTGTCTGAGGACTACTTCATGGTGTTGAAGCGCCAGGGAAGGGCGGTTGAGTTGGCGCTGGTTTTGACCGAGGATGTGTTTTCGATCGCCTGCAATCCAGGTATTTCGGATGAGGTCGTCGCCAGAATGCAATCCAGCCTGGACGAGCTAATTGCCGATGGAACCCAAGCCATGATTCTCGAGAAATACGGCGTCGGAGGCACGCCTTGACCCTGACGCGGCGCGCGGTGCCCATCGTACCCCCGCGTGTGCGGTCATCCTGTCCCCAAGGTGCAAACCCCGTTACAAGGAAGTTTGTCTGATGGTCATTGTGAAACTCCGGCTCATCCAAAAAGCCGCCATTTTTCATCTGTGCGCAGCCCTCGCCATGGCTACCACCGCCATCGCCAGCCCGCTGCATCTGGTTACCGAAAACTATCCCCCGTACAACTATGCCGAAGATGGGCAATTGAAGGGTCTCTCGGTTGAGCTGATGCACCTGGTTATGGCGGATGCAGGGCTTGAATACGACATGGAATTGATGCCCTGGGCCCGCGCCATCGCCCTGGCGGAAAACAAAAACGGCTATTGCGTGTTCACCACGGTTCACACCGAGGAACGCGACACGCGTTTTTAGTGGGTCGAGCCGTTGCTGATCAGCTACAACTACCTTGTCAAAAGAGCGGATTCGAATGTCCAGGCCGCCACACTGGAGGAAGCACGTCAATACCTGGTGGGCACGCAACGGGGCGACTATACGGCGGAACTTCTGGAAAGCCTGCAGTTCAAACGGGTCGATCTGGCATCGGACATCGAAGTCACGCTCAACAAGCTGCTGCTAGGCCGCATCGACCTGATGCCCATGGCCGGCACTCTGGTTGATAAGTTGCGGCAAAAGGGCACCCCCCTGAAGCCGCTTCTGGTCTTGACCAAAGCCTTGAACGGCGTGGCGTGCAACGAGGAGATACCCGCCGAGACCATCGCCAAGATGCAGGCCAGCCTGACCAAGCTGACTGAAGATGGCACATGGGACAGCATCTACAAAAAACACGGCTTCAAACAAAACGAGCTGTAGTGCGCAGCTTCTATTCATGTGATTTGATGGGTTCGGCGCAGATTTAAATCATTGTGGGTGTCCGCGGGGGAGGTACACTAGGCTGCTTTTCGCGCTCATAAGTGGCCTGCCCCCCTATTTGGTCATTCCATGGGACGTAGCGGGAGGCAGGTCACCATTCTTCGGAGGCCTGGAGCACTTTCGGTTTCGTAGCGCTCATTATGCAATCAGGCGCTGCGGGTGCTTTCTCCGACTTCGGTAAACGGCGAAAAGGGGGCCGGCTGCGGACAGTTCGGTTCTGGCTGAAAAGCTCAGTAAGCTGCCGTTCGTCAACCGACCCCAATTGCGCCGTTTGGTGTGCTGTCGCCGCCCCCGGAAGACACCATCCGTTCTGTCCTGCCAGACCGAAGATCCTTGGGCCATAACCGTCCTTCAGCTCTGGCTAGAAGTCATGCCGATAGAACGGTCGGTGTAGTGCCAGCTCACCTCACACTTGGCACAAGAAATCGCTATCGAACCCATGCGTGCGCTAGCTATTTCTATTTAGGATGAGGGCCTCGCAGCTAAGTGTCAGTTGGCGCGCATAACGCTTAGATGCGATCCTGACGGAACGCTCGGTGACAGCCAGCAAGAGGTAGAGGATATGCCAGATGGCAAGCCCTGCCTGGATTATTAGCTTCCCGTCCGTCATGGAGACGAACGCCGGGGGGTGTTTGTAGAGTGCCCAAGCCGCAGCGCCTGCCGCGATATTGATTCCGATCGCGTAAGGCTTCAGCCCAAGCAGGTTCCGGAGATAGCCATAGGCGACGTTCTCATTGAATAGAATCCTGAATTTCTCGGTGTCGTAGGTGTTGAGCCTGAGGTAGTCGTAACAGGCTGCGTAGAAACTCTGGGCCGCTGCGGGGTCCTTTGCTTCGCTTTCGCGGGTTGGGGCCGCGATCCCAACCTGCGCTGCCAGAAACTCACGGTAGCGGGCTTTGGTGGCCTGCTCGATCGTGGTGTCTTCAAAGGTCAGTTCACGGTTCTCATGCCGCCCTCCGGTCGCCTTGAGCATGCGGGCCTCGACGTGCTTGCCGGCACGCCTCGCCAGTTCAGCGGCAGCGAAGAATAGCACGCCGATGGTCATGGCGGTGATCGCCTCCGGTAAACCCGGGTCGGTCCAGCTGCCGGCCATTAGGAACAGGGACAGCGCCGGCGCCATTGCGACAAGCGCAGGGAAAAGCCGGGCCTTGATCGAATAGGTGTCGAGAAAGTCCATTTAGGCGCTCGCGGGTTCGTGCATTAGGGCGTGGAAGCTTGAGGGCGTCACGATCAGGAGCACGGCCGGAGGCGGACGCTCCTCTGCCAGGTCCTTCGCGGTGCTCCGGTCGATCGCCGACGGTCCGATCTCGGCCAGATGGCTGTGCCACGTGCCGACGTCGATCAGTCGCTTGCCGCTTTCCTCGTACCGTTTAGCGATCGCGCTCTTCAGGCCATCCCTGCCCAGCACGAAGAGTGAGGCACTGCGCGAACTGTCAGACGGCGGGTCGAGCAGGTCGACCACGGTTATTAGCATCGTGCGCGCGCTGCACGAGCCCAGCATCAGGCCACCGGTTTCGACCTCGGGATGGCGGGCAATGTCTTCACGCATCCGGTCAACGACATGTCTGGCGATGCGCAGGCGCCAAGCGCCGCCCTCAACGGGCACCTCGAGCATTTCCGGGACGACGATCCGCCGCCAACTGGTGGTGCCGGCACCATCGTGCGTCCCGATCGCGATCGCACCCTCCCCCGCACCGGCGCTAGCGAGATCCACAAGCTGCTCGGCCGCAAGCGCCGTCATGGCCGACAGGCGCATGTCGGTGGACGGCATTGTCAGCGAACCGCATCCATCGCCGATCTGGACTTCCGTGAGCCCAAACTTTGGATCGAACAACAAAGTGCGTTCCCTAGGATTGGCCTCGGCGCTCATCATAACCTCAAGGTCTGCGAGGCTCGGATTGCGCGCCGCTCCCTCCAAAAGGACGAACCCGCCACTCCCTCGACCGAAAAGCGCCATCTCCGCCATCCGCGACGGCAAGGCGTCCTTCGGGACTAGCGACAGGGCTTCACGCACGATCAGCGAAGCCGTCGTATTGACGAGGGTCGCTGTGCCGGGCGGCGCGATCTTTAACCGCGCGTCGGGGAGGCCGAGCTCCTGCGAGACATCGCCAAGGTAGATCTGCGGCCGCTGGGCCAGCAAGGTCAATTCGTCAGCAAGCTCACTAGCCTTCGGCCGCTGCAGCGGCCCGCGCACGAGGGCATGCCTGGCCATGTTATGCGGCATCAAGCAGCGATTATCGGACAGTGCCGTGATACTTACCCCGGCGCGGGCGAGATGCAGCGCGGTCTTCGATCCGACGCTGCCGCAGCCGATGATCGCGACCGACCCGTAGTCCGGCGCCCCGGAGATGCTCCTGAGCAGTTCAGGGGAAAGCCGGTCCACCTCCTTGGCAGCCCTGACGCGCTTGCCGTCCGGGCCGTCGACAAGGGAACGCCGCCCCTCCGTCGGGGCGATCTCAAAGACGTAAGGGAGGAGTTCGATCGATGAATCTCGGCCGATCAGGCTATAGGGCCTGCGGAAACACATGATCACGCCCACGGGCATGATCATGTCCGCGCTCCGGCCCCGCCAATGGTCTTCCATCAGCGTGAGGAACGTTTTGAACGCGGTGCCGAGGCCGAGATCGCCTGCGCGCGCCGCGAGGTCATCAAGGGTTTCGATGTTCTCGGCGAGGATGTCGTTTGAGACCGTCCCCACCGCGGGCCAGAACAGCGCAGTCACGGTGTCGCCGGTGTGTACTCCGCCTCCGGCCTTTTCGCTCCGATAGGGGAACGCGGTAACCCTGCCGGAGGCCGGCGCGATCTTGTCTGAAACGAGGATCACTGCTTCGCGCCCCTGCCCTTCCCGGTACTGGATGAAGCGCGAGCGCAGCAACAGGTGGCCAGCCTTATTGGTGATGCGGCCACGCAGCTGCCGGGGATCGGCGATCAACACGTCGTCGAGGTCATAGCGGAGAACGGGTTCCCAGCCCTGCGACGGGTCCATCAGCGAACGGGTGGCGGCCTTGGCGAGCCACACGCCGAGCTGCGAGAGGATCTGGACGATCCCGGCCTCGACCAAGCCCCACTGGCCAAAGTATTCATCAGGCTCGCCTTCTATGAGACATGGGATCGGCCGACCCTTGCCGGAACGGCTGGACAGGTGGGGGAAGCCGCGCGGGAAATCCTCGCGCAGTGTGAACGTCGGGGACGACCAGGGGAAGTTGGACCAGAGGCTGACCCAGACTTCCTCAAAGACCTTCACGCCGCTGTCGCTGATTCCCCGGGCCGCGTCGGCCAGGGGCATTTCCACGCGGATATTGACGGATATCACCGCCCTCTGATCGTCGACGGAAAGGATCTCCGTGCCGTTGCACAGCGCATGCCTTTCCGCGACACGCACGAACGTCTGTGCATGCCGCTCCAGTTCGGTGGAGGACATGGTCAGCCGTGCGCCCGGGCGACCGATGCGATGCCGCTGACCCCTGCCGCCGCCGCGCTCGCCGCTGCCGAGAGCGCGAACTTGCGGGCGGTTCCGGCATGATAGATCTTGAATTCGACGGGCGTGCCTTTCTCGTCGAAGTGCTCCATCGTGCAGGTGAAGCGGTCGGCGTCATTCTCCACGATCGACACATACTCGCGCTTGGCGCGCTCATGCGGCGGATTGCTGTCGTCCTTCTTGATCGGCTTGCAGCTGGCGACGATAACGGCACCGGCGCGGATCTGCGACAGGGCATTGCGCGCCTTCTCGGAGACCTTCACCCTCTCGCCGAGCTGCGACCAGCGGTCATGGCTGAGCGTCCGCCACGAGCAATGGTGCGGCGCCTCCATCACATCGTAGGACAGCCAGTCGCGGTCGTAGTGCTCGAGCTGGTCCCACAGGCGTTCCCAGATCGCCACGCCGGCGTCGCCACCGGTCAGGAACCGGCACTTGTCCAGATAGCCGTCCCCGGCGATCGAAAAGCGGATGATCACGGACGAATTGTTCTTCTCGAGTAAGTGGATCAGGTCCTCGTCGTCCTCGTCGTCCTCGTCGACGACCATCGGCGCGAGGAGCCGCCCCTCGAAGTGTCCGGTCGCGCCGCGGTTGGCGCTGGTGATCAGGCCATACTGCGGAATGACGATCCCCATGATGTCGTCGGTCTTGCCGTCCTTGTCTTTGCCCATCAGCAGGATGCGGTCGCCGTCACCGACGGCAGAACCCTTTTCCCGGTAAAGCTTGATGCGCCGGCGGGCCTCGGCGGCCCACGCCTTGGCATCTTCGCCCAAGACGTACTTGGCGCTTGCACGGCGGAACACGATCGGGGACGACCACATCTCACGGATGAGGATGAGGTCGTCCTTCTTGTCATCCGGGAAGTCCTCGGGCGGCCCGAGGTGGAAATGGTTGCGAAGGCCTGTGACGTGGTCCCCGTCTGGGTGGGACAGCAGGAACGAGTCGATGTACATCCGCCCCTCGCTGTCGCGCGGCAGGCGGTCCTTGAGGTCGGTTGCAACGTCGTAGGTGTCGTCGTCTGGATCGTCTGCCGCCGAGCGGATGTTGATGTCGACGAGGATGTTCTGGCCGTTGTCGAGGTTGATAAGGGCCATGTCCCCGTTTGCCACGGGGAAGACAGTCAGATTCGCGGTCAATTGAAGCTCCTAAAGTAAGGTGTCACACCAGAGCCTCTCCGGGGGGCGCAACAAGTGCGCCCATGTGCGGGCTCATTTTGGGATTTCGTGTGCCGAGCCAAGAAGGCGGCTGCGTAGATGCCGCTTGTGCCCCGATCGTCGCCAGAAACTCGATAGGGTCGCTCAACCTGTTGATTTTCTTCAAAAGCTCTCACGATTTACCGCTCATTTAGAGACGATGAGGTTGCTATCCGTCTCGTTCGTCCATAAGATATGGGGGCGATCACAAGTCACGTCAAGTAACTAGATGGATTTTTATCCCATGAATCGGGTAAGCAGGAGGAAGGTGTATGGATGATGATGGCGAACGGTTGCGTTGGGGCGTTCGTCGGCGGCTCGAGTTCATTGATTTCCGGCTCTTCTGGGACGGCCGCTTCAACCGGAGCGACATGGCCGAGACGTTCGGGATTTCGGCACAACAGGCTTCGGCAGATATCGCCCAGTACGAGAAGCGGTCTCCTGAGAACCTGCGCTATGACCGTGGAGAGAAGGCATATGTGCGTGCTGATAGCTTCTCACCGGCGTTCATCGGCGAGACGATCGACCGCTACCTGCTTCAACTCGTCGCCATAGAGAACCACTGGATGCGGACCGGCGACACTTGGTTCGATACCTTACCCCCAGTCGAGGTAGTCACGCTCGGTCGGCGTCCCACGGATCCGTCGGTGCTATTGCGCGTGCTTGACGCTGTTCGAAAAAGGCTTGAGATCGACATTGATTATTCGTCCCTCACTGGATCTCAACACTCTTCCAGAACCATCGCGCCTCATGCACTGTCGCACAGCGCCGGACGTTGGTATGTGCGATCCTGGTCGCGCGAACACAATGATTTCCGTGATTACAATCTCAACAGGATCGAAGCAGTCCGTGGTCAGCGTCCGGCGTCGGTGGATCCAACTCTCGATTTCGAGTGGATGCACCAAATCAACCTGATCCTGGTTCCCAACCCGGCCCTAACGCCGGCCCGTCAAGCCGCCGTCGCCTCCGAGCATGGGATGACGGATGGGCGTCTGGTCCGCCCATGCCGACTTAGCCTGAGCTTCTATCTCATGAGCGAGCTTAATCTCGACGTCGAACCCGGGGTACTCAAGCCTGAGAAGCAACAAATCGTCCTGCTTAATCGCGAGGAGGTCACCAGAGCTCGAGAGCTCTCTCGTCAAATGGCGATCGAAGCCTTGGCACGGTCGTCGGAGCGCGATTCTGCATGACACGACTTCACGGCGTTGTGCCATCCGAACTATCGAGGCGCCAGCGGCCATGCCGGTAGTAGCTACATTGTTGTTCGGCAGTCTCGCACGCTCCGATAGCGCCGAAGGATCTGATACGGACCTGCTGATGATCGACCTGGATCAGGAAACCCGGCACGTATCGGTGGGCCACCTATCGCTCTTCCTCTATCCGTGGTCTCAGCTGAAAGCCGACGCGCAGGCCGGAGACCTTTTCGTGTGCCATTTAGCCCGAGAAGCCAAACCGCTCATCGATCCGAACGGCTATTTGCCCAAACTCCAAGAAGCTTTCGCTTTCAAACCGAGTTATCGCGATGACATAGAACGGGCGACGGACTTCGCTTGGTTTTTGGTCAAGTTCGGCGACGAACTCAACCCATCACTTCTGCTCAAACGCGCGCTCTGGTGCATTAGGACGATCTTAATCGCCCGCAGCGCCGAGCTCCGAACGCCAGTCTTCGCACCCGAACGCCTCGCGGATTTGACCCGATCAGCCGCAGCGCGAAAGCTTCTAGGACAGCGGCGTCGACCGCACAGTGAGGCCACCGTTAGATCGGCGCTTCTTGAGTTCCTTCTGCACGAACCAAGGCCAAACCGGCCACTACAATCGCTCGGACGCAATGATTTTGTCGAAAGGTTCATTGCTTCGAACAATGAGGTTGCACTGCAGACACTAAAGCAAGAAGTGGAAAGCCGGACTGGATATCTCAGGTAACTCTGAACAATGCCACCTAGAGCCTTACCGGGTGCCTTCTCATCAAATAAATGTAACGCTCAATGTCCGCTTCGAAGATAGAGCAAGCGAAGAGCGAACGACAGAAATGGGGGCGCATTCCCGTCCGTCTCGTTTGCTTCTGGGCCGCGACCCGATCGGAGATCGAGTGCCTCAAGCCTATGGTGGTTCTAAGCCGAAACAATCATGGCAACCCCGTGCGCATGACAAAGATCCGGACGGACGAAACCAGATGGGAATCCCAATTCGGACTCTTCCGTTTGGGTCAACCCCCTCACGTTCAGACTTGAGCGGAGCGGCTACTGGCGGATCATGTCTTCCGGGAGTGGCGGCATATAACCCAGCTTGTTGATGACGGTCGCAGCGATCGGATGGTGGGCCTTCATCATGACGAGCGCCAGGCGATATTCATGTCGGCGTTGGTCAACCAGGGAATCCTCACCACTCCTTTGTTCAAGGGTATCGAGCAGTTCATAGAGCTCTTGCGCTTTTGCCAACCGACACCGTTGTTCGCGAATGATGTCGATCGCAAGTCGCTCAAGCTCGTCTTGCTCAAGTTCCGCGAGGATCATCTCAATGGCACGCTTTGAGCAATCGGGTTTGAGTTCCAGGCTGCGGATATCCGGCAATATTGCACCACCCCTTCGGCTTGGTCCGCGGTGCGCCCCCGCGAACGAACAAGATCTTGACCCCAAGCCGGGGGTTAGAAAACCGCCACAGACGGTCCCTGCGACCTTTAGCACCGAGGCACCTGGACATACGTCGCAGGCCCCCGGCCAATGGCCAGAGGATCCTCGGTGTCGGGTCGGCCGACACCAAACCGCTGTGGTGGGGTTTCTACGCCCCGAGACGCCGCGTACCGCCTCGGGGAGAATCATATTTCATCAGGCTAGCGAACGCCAGACGCCAACCCGCATGTTTACATTGAATTTATTCGACATTCGCAACAAGTTCGGTTGCGGACGCTGGAGGGATTGCGCCATCAGCGAGAACTGATGAACGAAAATCACCCGCTGCTCCGAGCCGCGACCGCATGTCAACACTCATATCGAATAGTCCAGCATAGGTCATGACCTTCCCGATTCGCACTGGCGTCCCGAGCAGTTCGAAACGGCAATCGATCGACCTGAAGATCCGCGCCATTCTGGCGTCGAAGACCGATACGATGTGTTCAATGCCGGCCCGCTGAGCGGCTTCAACCATCCCGCACAAGAGCTCGACGGTGATTCCGTTGACCATATGGTTCACTTCTGCACGATCCCTCGCCTCGAAGATCTGCGGATTGACCGCAAATCGTGAGCTCTCCCAGATCAATGGACTTTCGACCGTGCCACCAGGCATCAGCACGGAAAACACGTCTCTGAGCATGTTGGGACCGGTCGTGGGGAGCAGACGCACAGCGCCACGAAGCTGTCCTGACCTTTCATCGAGCGACAGAAGGTAGAGAGGGTCTTCGGCGTCGAACCGGTCGATCTCCCGTCCGTTTTCGACTTTGACGTCCCAGCCAAGGCGACCAGAAAAGACTTCGGCCCGCATGCGGAACATTTCGTCGAACAGTTCGGGATACTTGTCCTGATCGGCACTTTCGATTGTAAATATCATATTGGTGTTCTCCGTACATTCATTGATGACGGAGGCACCAGTTATCGGCTGGGTTTCGAGAAGAACATCCGGTCCAATAGCTGGGTTTACAAGGGGTCGAAAAGCAGCCCGGCTCTATGAGCGATTGAAACGGCATGGGTATTGCTGGTGGCGTGGAGCTTGTGGCGGGCGCTCTCCAGATAGCAGCGCACGGTGTGCTGCGACAGGCCGAGAATGACAGCGCATTCCCAGGCCGTCTTGCCCTCGGCGATCCATTGCAGGCATTCCAGTTCACGCGGAGAAAGAACTTCAGGTTCGCTCGCATGTCCCTCGATGCCGAGCACACGATCGTGGATGTGCATCGCAAGGACCTGGAAGTCACGCATATAGAGCCATTTCGCGCTCGCCCAGTCGCGGGCGGAAAGATCTGACGTCACGGAGAACAAGGCACGATCGCCGCGGCGGCCGTGCACCGGAACTGTCAGTCCGCGGCTCCCGATACCGAATTCGCCGGCTTCACCAAAAAAGGTCTTCAACCGTCCCGTAGGCTTTCCGAACTCGTCCCAATCAAGGGGAAGCATACGGCGAAATCCAAGACGAACAACAGGATCGACATCGACATACTGCCGGTTCTTGTAGTGCGCGACCCACTCGGGAGGATAGGTTACGGCGAGGTAGGGATCGGTCTCATTTTGACCGGTAACGCTGACACCAAAATAAGCAACGGTATTCAATGCGTATCGGGAAGCCACGTCTTTCAGGAACCGGATAGTTGAGTTCCGGTCGGCAATGTCTGAAATTTTCGAGAGTGCGTCCATCAAATCGGAATCTGCGATATTCTCCACCGTCCTACCTTTCCCGGAACCTGAGATTCGGGCGCAATATTTCCATTATGAGTCGCATATGCAATGCATAGTTGTCGAACTGGACAAATTCTAGATCGTCAGTTTCCGAGCGTTGTTTGATGGGAATCCTGTCAGGTATTAAAGGCGATCACGAGCGGCACGCCGAACAGCGACGCCCAGGCCCGGGCGGCCGCCTTCTGGATAGCGACGATGTTGGTGTCGCCGGTCCACCAGCCGTTGCCCGTTGCCACGATTACGCTCGGCTTGTAGATCATCGACTGCAGGGCCGGCCAAACCAAGAGTTGCTCGTAGCAGATCAGGGGAGCGATGAGCGTCCCGGCAAATTTGCCGGTGGGTTTTCCAAAGATATGGGCCGTTGCGCCACCCGATGCCCAGGGTTGCCACATCGAAACCGGCACGGGCATACGTTCCCGGTAGAGGATTTCTGCGCCCTTCCCTGACACTTCCATCATGACGTTGTCGTAGCCCTCAGCACTGACAATGATCGCACCCCCGTTTACCGTCACATCAAGGTCCTGAAGTGCGCGGACCCAGAGGTGTTCGGTGGTCGGTGTCCAGATCCCGAATGCGCTTTCGGGGAGAGCGATATTTTTCATGCCGGCTTTCGCCGCGTCCTGAACCAATGCCAGCGTGGCGAGATGCTGCGCATAATCCGCGTGCTTACCGGGAGAGGCATAGTTGAAGTGCGTGTCAATGCCGATCCAGCCTTCCGGTGGATGCGGTTCGCTCCAGTCTGAGGACGACAAGGCGAAAACTGCACTTATGACAAGAACAACGACCGGCCACGCCCGCGTCGTCATAGCAGATAAGGTGTGAGCCATGGCAATCAATCCAAACCAGCCCAGTCCCGGGAACAAGACGCCTGCGGCCGTGATCGGGTTCGCCCAACCGATGATGCCAAAAGGCGGAACGCTCATCAGGATCCATGCAAGCGCGTAGCGCAACGGTCTGTGCCATCCCGATTTTGAAGTCCAGAGAACGGCATGGACAAGTACGAACAGAAACGAGGCCGCGATCCAAAGGGCAAGCCCAACCCACATATCGCTCGCGTAGAAAATGGAAACGCCAAAGGGGAGACCCCGCGAGGCCGCAAGGAAGTAGGCCAACGCCACCAAGCCCGCGACCAACCGGTTCGGTGCAAACGTCCATAGCGTCGGAAACAGCACTGCGGCGGGCAAGGCCAGCACCTCGCCGCTCCAGGCAATCGCACCGACCAGGGCACTGGCTGCGACAAAGCCGAGGCCAACCAGGCCATCAGGGTACGAAGGTAAGGATGGGCGTCGCCAGCCCGAGAACACCGGCGGCCGGGATCGGCCCGAAATATCGTGAGTCATAAGAACCCTTGAATGGTGAGTGGAGAAGCAGAAAACCCGGCGGGACTGCACCACCGGCGTAGGGCGTTATCGGCCTGCCCGAACCATCGTTTGGCTGGACCGCGGATCGCTGCAAATTCACGCCGTCGATCACGACAGACGCGCCGATTTCAATCAACTGTCCGGGGAGTGCAACAACGGTCTTGATCAACGGACTAAGCCAGCCCGGGCAAAAGCCACGGCGCAGATATCCACGCTCACGGGCCCGTCGAAACTCGTGCGTTAACGGCGGACAGATGAAGATGCGATCCCCGACGCGAATGGCGCGGCTCAGCATCTCTATGCGCCAGATCCCGAGCGGATAGCTCGGCGTCAGATTGATCCTCAGCCCCACCCCATAGGCTGCGACAAACAAGGCGACAGGAAGGAAAAGAAGCGCTGTCACTACGGCAATGCGTCGCCTCCGTGTCATTGCTTGAGCCCTTGGCTCTTACTCTGCGTTTGCCGCAACGCTTCCGATTCCTTCAGTGCCTGCTGCGTGCGTTCCTGGGTAGCAAGCTGCTGGCCCGCCCGCATGAACGGCCAGGCGGCAGCAAGCTTCTGCTTCTCGGCCGGCGACATACCCTTGGCCGCTTTGTCGAAAGTCGAACCCGAGGGGTCCCTAGCGCCGTTGCCGAGCAAGGTCCGTTCTCCGAACCGTTCCGACACCGCCTTGTTGAAGGTATCAAGTTCGGACTTCACCATCCGGTCGGCCAGCGCGAACCCGAGTGCTGCGGCTAAGTCGTTCCGGTCGATGGCGTCCCGCACCTTTTCCATGGCGCGCGCGGCGGCCGGCGACAGGGATGGGATATCGATCGAGGTGCGCTTGCGGTACCCTTCCTCCTCGGCAGCGTACTTCTTCATCGCGTTCTGTCGCATGTCCAGATAGCGCTCGAGATCGCGACGGAGCGCAGGAATGTTGACCTCCGCTACGCGCCGGTCTTGCCGATCCGCCCGGCTTGCCAGAAGTCCTTCACGGCCGCGCAACGCACCGAAGCTTGCCGCGTTCAGTTCGATTTCGCCAAGACGCTGGCGGGCAACGCTCGCGTCTTCCAGAACGGTCTCCATACGCATCGCCTTGAAGGCGGCTTCTGGATCCGCATAGACAAGACGAATACGGTCAGAGAGATTGTCCCACTGCTTTTGCAGGGCAGGATCGGACCGCAATCTTTCGTCGGCCGCGCCAGTGACCGACGTTGTAAAACTTGAGACGCCTTTGACCATTGGCTCGGCCTTTCTGGCTGTTTGACTGGATTGGTGAAGCGGATGATCGACAAGACCGAGCCGCGCGCCGGCGGTGCGAAGCCGGACGCCGAGATCGACGAGTCTCCGTTTCTGCCGAATGGTCCATTGGACGCGATCGCGCATCAGCGTCCGGGCAACGCGAACGAGATGCAGGCCGCGATTATTGGCGAAGCGAAGCGCCTGGGCATAGAAGCGGCCACCCGCATAATCGAGCGTGACTTCCTTGCCGTTCTGTCGGGAGAGAAGTTTCTCAAGCCCGCCAGCGATCTTGAAGGATCGGCTGCCGTAATAGACCGCCATGTCCTCCCGATGGCGGGTCATGGCAACATAGGTCAGATGCCGGTCGAGCGAGAGAGACGCCAGCACCTTTACCCGGTCGACGGTCGCACCCTGCGATTTGTGGATCGTTGTGGCGTAGCCGTGATCGAGGTTGCGGTAGAAGCGCTGATCGATGGTAACGCGGTGTGCGCCCTGGCCCTCGCCAATACTTGCAACGATACGGCCAGGCGCAGCCTCGACGACCTTACCGATCATGCCGTTCTTGACGCCAAGCGAGCCTTCATTCTTAAGGAACACGATCTGGTCGCCAACGGCGAATTGCCGGGGTCCATCCTCGGTCTTGAAGGCGTGGCCTTCTTCGATCAGACCGCGCTCAACGAGCTTTTCACGCGCCATGATGTTGAGCTGGCGTACATCGCGGCGCAGATGCGCGAGTATCAAGGTTGATTTGTCCGGATCGTAGTCGCGGTTCCAGTCGGCAATCAGCGTTTCGATGGCGTCAAGCTTGAGCGGCCGCCCAATTACCCGGCCTTTCGCGCCATAGGATGACAGCGCTTCAGCAACGCGCCCGCGCGCCAGATCGAGCGAGGCGGCGCGCATCCAGTCTTCTTTCTGGCGATAGATGGTTTCGAGCTCGGCATATCCGGTGCGTTCGACGATGGCACGAAAGGCAGCACCCGCCTCGATCGGTTGAAGCTGCTCAGCATCACCGACCAGGACGAGTTTGGCGCCGGCTTTCGTGATAGCTTCGACGAAGGTCGCCATCTGTCGGGACGACACCATGCCCGCTTCATCGAGCACGAATATCGTCTTGCCATCGAGACGCCGGTGTCCCTGTTTCCAATTGAGCTCCCACGACGCCAGCGTACGGGAGGGAATGCCGGCCTCTTTCTCCAAACCCTCCGCCGCCTTACCTGCAAGCGCACCACCAACGACGTTGTATCCGGCCAATTCCCAAGCCTCGCGGGCTGACTTCATCATCGTGGTCTTGCCGGCTCCTGCCCGGCCCACTATCGCTGCAATCCGCTCCGATCCTACCACATGTCCAATGGCAGTACGCTGTTCTTCCGACAGCAGATCATGCCGGGCAAAGACGGTTTCCAGGACTTTCGCCGCAACCGCAAACCCGTCCCTTCCCGAAAGCCAGTTTGCGCGGGAAATCATTTCGGCCTCGAGCCTGATCATCCCCCGGGTCGTCAGCCGTGCCGCAACCCGTGCACCAGTCGCAAAATCGATTGTCTCGTCAGTGAGTTTCAGGCAGTCCGGGCTTTCCGTAATCCGAGTGAGAAGCCGCTGGAAGCGCTCCGGATCGTCGACATAGCGATGCAAGACCTTGGCGATGTCGCGCTGATCGAAGACGCTTCGTTCGGAAGTAATGATATCGAAAACGAGTTCAGGCCTGTGCTCGATCCGGGCGGCGTTCTTTTCCCGTTGGGCCTCATGCAATGCCAGCCGTTCGAGATCGATCCTGGTTCCCGCATCGCTCGCTTTGCGCTGTAGCGCCTTGGCCGCAACGCCGATATGGGTTGTCGGCTCGATGTCGATGCCACGTTCGGCGTAGGACCGGCCATCGACACGGATTTCGAGACCGGCCATTGCCAGGTGATGGTTTTGGAGATCGAGCCATCTCCGCCGCTGTTCGAGGAATTCCGCCTTCTCGCCGGACCAAAGTTTGTATTGGATTTTCCCGGTCTTGGTTCGAACCGGATTTCCATCCGGGCCAATCACCGCGACCTTCTTGGAACCGAACCCGTCCTGGGTGAGCGGACGCAATGTCGTCATCAGATGGATATGCGGATTGCCGGGATCGTTATGGAAGACCCAATCGGCCACTTGCCCGCGAGCGAGCACCTGCTCTGCGACGAACTGCTGGACGAGCGCGATGTTCTGGTCGCGAGTAAGCTCGACGGGCAAAGCGACAATGAATTCCTTGGCGAGCTGGGCGTCGCTGCGTTTCTCGAACGCCTCGACCTTGTTCCAGAAAGCTTCCACTGCCCCAGCAACCGAACGATCGGCGATCATCTCCCGCACCCATTTCGGCGCATCGGCAGGCAACAGGAATTCTTCATGGGCTAGGTTCTTCTTGTTGGAATAGTCGACTGTGCGCGCTTCCGCCTCGTGACTCATTTTCGCGCAATGGCGATAGGCTGCGGACAGAACGGCGCTGCGGCCATTTCCACGCGAAATAAGCTGGGGTGTAAAATGCGTAATCGCCACGGTTCATCAGGCTCCTGCGAGACAAGTTCATCCTTGTTCCGCAGGCCGCCGCCCCGGCCCGACTGGGGCCGCAGCGAGCCACGTCGCCCCAGCGACGTATTACTGCGCCCTTGGACGCATTCCTTCGGAACGCTGGGATGATCTCTCAAAGCGTCGGATCTGCCGACCCGGCATTTCTGCCGGGATGCGCTTCACGAGCTCCCGGGCGATTCTCCTCATGCCTTTGAGGCATTCGTGACAATCGGGAGCAAACGGAATGAAGAAGCCATCATCCAGAATCAAAGAAGAAATCGCCAAGCTCCAGGAGCAGCTGAAGGCCGCAGAGACGCGTGAGGCCGAGCGGATCGGCCGGATCGCGCTCAAGGCCGGGATTGGCGAAGTCGAAATCGACGAGAGCAAGCTGCTGACGGAGTTTGAGAATCTGGCGAAACGATTTCGTGAGCGCGGCAGCGAGACCCGGAAACTCACTCCCGCGCAAAACCCGTCTGGCGCGGCTTCGCGCGCAAATAGCGAGGCTTGAACGCATGCGACAAGCAAGCCAATCGGACAAACGCAGGAAAGACACGCGCGAGAAAATTCAGCTCGGCGGCCTGATTGCCAAGGCAGGCTTGCGCTACGAGAAGCGCGCGCTCCTGCTTGGCCTTCTGATCGACGGCACGCGGCGGATCGAAGGCGACGAGAATGAGCGAGAACGGTTGATGGCGATCGGAGCGGAGGCGTTTTCAGATGACACCGAGTAAGCTCATTCTTCTGCTCGCGCCTGTCGGCATGATGATCGCCGTCTGCATCGGGTTAAAAGGTTCCGAAGCCTGGTTGGCGCAATTTGGAAATTCGGTTGAGACGCAACAGACGTTTGGGCGGATCGGCATCGCCATACCCTATGGCCTAGCCGCGGGTCTCGGCATCGTTTTCCTGTTTGCAGCGCGCGGAGCAATGGCGATCAGGTTCGCCGGCTACGGTGTTCTGACCGGTGTAATTGCCGTGATCGCCGTTGCCGCGACGCGGGAATTTACACGCCTCAGCGGTTTTGCAGATACGGTTCCGGCGGGACACAGCCTGCTCGAATATGCCGATCCTTCAACCGGCATCGGCGCAATGCTCTGCTTCATCGCCGGCATGTTTGCGCTCCGCGTCGCTCTCAGTGGTGATGCAGCGTTTGCAACAATGAAGCCGCGGCGGACGACGGGAAAGCGCGCAATCCACGGATCGGCCGACTGGATGTCCGTCACCGCCGCCAAGAATATGTTCGGCGAGGGTGGAGGCATTGTCCTTGGCGAGGCATATCGCGTCGACCAGGACAGTGTGGCGAGCCGACCATTCCGGACTGATGTCAAAGATACGTGGGGCAATGGCGGAAAATCATCGCTGCTCTGCTTCGACGCCTCGTTCGGGTCAACGCACGGACTGGTCTTTGCCGGATCGGGCGGGTTCAAGACCACTTCGGTAACGATCCCTACGGCGCTCAAATGGGGTGGAGGGCTCGTTGCGCTCGATCCGTCAAACGAGGCGGCACCCATGGTGATCGATCACCGGCGGCGTGCCGGACACGAGGTTTTCGTGCTCAGCCCCAAGGACGCCTCGGTCGGATTCAATGTGCTCGACTGGATCGGCAAGTTCGGCGGCACCAAGGAGGAGGATGTCGTTGCCGTCGCTAGCTGGGTTGTGACCGATACCGGACGACAGACTTCAATGCGCGACGACTTCTTCCGCGCCTCCGCCCTGCAACTCATCACCGCGCTGATCGCCGATGTCTGCCTCTCGGGACATACGGAACAGGGAAATCAGACGCTACGCCAGATGCGCATGAACCTGTCCGAACCTGAGCCCAAATTGCGCGAGCGGTTGCAGAGGATCCACGACAATTCAGAATCCGCATTCGTTCGAGAGAACGTCGCCGCCTTCGTCAACATGACGCCGGAAACCTTCTCCGGTGTTTATGCCAATGCGATCAAGGAAACACACTGGCTGAGCTATCCGAACTATGCTGCGCTCGTTTCAGGTTCGAGTTTCTCGACCGATGACATCGCCGGCGGCAAGACCGACATCTTCGTCAACCTCGACCTTAAAACACTGGAGGCCCATCCGGGGTTGGCCCGCACCATCATCGGCGCGCTTCTCAACGCCATCTACAACCGAAATGGCGAGACCGGCGGCCGCACCCTGTTCCTGCTCGATGAGGTGGCTCGGCTCGGTTACCTGCGCATTCTCGAGACCGCGCGCGATGCCGGCCGCAAATACGGCATTAGCCTGCTTCTGCTTTTTCAGTCGATCGGCCAGATGCGCGAAACCTATGGTGGGCGGGACGCCGCATCGAAATGGTTCGAGAGCGCCTCATGGGTGTCCTTCGCGGCGATCAACGATCCGGAGACCGCCGACTACATCTCTCGGCGATGCGGCAACACTACCGTCGAGGTCGACCAGTTGAGCCGCACGTCGCAGATGTCGGGATCGTCGCGAACACGCTCGAAGCAGTTGGCGGCACGGCCTCTGATATTACCGGAAGAAGTGCTGCGCATGCGCGGCGACGAGCAGATCGTTTTCACGTCGGGTAATCCGCCGCTCAGATGCGGACGCGCCATCTGGTTTCGGCGCAATGACATGAAAAGCATCGTTGGCAAGAACCGATTCCATCGCTGATCGCGAGGAATGCGTATCAACGTTGTGAATCGATTGTCCTGCTTCGATTCACACAACTCATTGGACTTCGGTTGCGGCGTCGAAGAGACTCTTCGCATGCAGACATTCACTCCCGACCAGGTTCATCTTCGTCGCATCGACCCGGCCCAGAATATGCGCCGCTTCTACAGCCTGAGCCTTCAGCCCACGCTGTTCGGCGGTGCGTCGCTCATTCGCGACTGGGGAAGGATTGGAAGACGCGGTCAGACCATGATGGAAACATTCGATACGAACGCCGATGCAGGGTCCGCACTGCACCGTCTCGAGCGTAGCAAAAGGCGCCGCGGATATCGCGATGCCCTTGCCGACGAGTTGGTAAGATAAAGCGACATGCCTGATGACATGGAGAAGGCCCCGCCTTGCGGCGAGGCCCTCCGTTGGTGATCAGTCGCGGTTGCCGTTCGGGCGGGACCAGATCAGTTGCAACCCTTCCTGGCCGTCCACCTCGATCAGGGTTGCGTAGATCGGAGCAGGGAAGCTCGGGTCATCCAGCTTGACCGAGATGTAATCCCGCTCGGTTCCCTTCGCCTGCTTCTGCCACCCGGCGCCTAGTTCCACCGCACCCGAGAAGATGCGGAACTGCGGGCCGTTCTCGGAAGGTGTTTCGACGCGTTCGAGGCGGGCCTTGACGTTTAGGGCGAGGGTCTTGATCTGACCGGTGAAACCGTTCTTCGCGGTGGTGAAAGTGCCGATGTTTGCCATTGTCTTCATCCTTTCGATGTTTCGGGCCGCGCCTATCGCGGCCTCGATGGCTGTCAGGAGACCGGGAGCGATCGGCGCGCACCCCAAAGGGGCCCAAATGAAATGGAGGACGGCGGGGAGGCACTTTCTTGACCCGCGAGGAATTCGAATGAAGTTCGAAGGGGAAGAAAGTTTCGGAGCGCCGTTGCGTCATGCCGAGCGAGGCGAAGCCGTTTTCCGGTCAGACATGCCTCAATCGAGACCGCATTGGGCGGCGCGTTGGTGACATTTGAACGGGAGTGAAGACCGGCAAACGTCGTATCGCAACTCCGGATCCGGAATATGATCGGACAGCATAACATGAAGCCCTTGCCAACGACGAGGTTACCACGTGGCGCTGTCGAGCCTTTCTCACAGAATGCGACACCGCTCTCATCCCCCACAGTGGGTTGATCTAAGTTTGGATGTTGTGGCGATCGAAAGGGAATGTGCAGGTACATCGACGCAAGGGCCGTGATGACCAAAGCCTTTTGATCCCTTTTTCACAACCTCGATATAGCCGATGAGGAAGCGGTATCATTGCTGTGGTAGACACAAGCACTGCAAAGCCGGGATACAGCCCGGCGGAGAGCTGATCGCACTCCGCCAGGGTCATTCGGAAGGAATGCATTACGCCGCCTCTTGCTCTTCAGTAAGCTGAGCCGGTTGAAGACCATGAAGATAGGTGACGGCGCGTTGCGCATGTGCTGCCGCCTGAAAGATCGCCCGTCTGTCGTCCTTCAGGATCCGCAACCACGACTGAAGGTAGCTGGCGTGATCCGGCCGGGGCTCCAGCTCAGGCACAACACCGAGATCGGCACATAAGAAGCAGCTTCCGAGTTCGGCAATAAGCTCTTCCCTCGCACGTTCGGAGCGATCCTTATGATAGCGTGAGAGATCGCGACCCACGCGGTGCGCTGGCGCAGTCCAATGGGTTGCTTCATGGCAGAGGACAGCCACGTAGGATTCCGCATCCCGGAAGCTCTCGAAGGGCGGCATCTGGATGTGGTCGCTTGCGGGAGCGAAGAAGGCTTTTGCGCCGCCGTGACGGATCACAGCGCCGGTATGTTCGAAGAAGCGGTCCGCGTGCTCGATGCGCAATATCGGATCGGTGATGTTGTCCGGCCGGTAATAAAACTGCTCAGGCAATCCATCGATCTGATCGCAATTGAAGACGGTGTAGGTCTTGAGGAACGGGATATCCCGCTCGACCTCGTCGCCGCGGGAATCCGTTTCGGTCTTGGTAAAGCGGCTGGCATAGACGACGGTTGCGCCGGTCTCGCCCTTGCGGACCTGTGCTCCGATCTGACCGGCCTGCCGGTAGGTCATCCAGAGTGGCGCTTCGAAGCCTCGGGCGAGGCTTTCCGACCAGAGCAGAAGGACATTGATGCCCGTGTACGGCTCGCCGGTGTGCCGGAGTGGTCGCGTGATCCGGCCTTCGAGCCCGCCCGCGCTCCAGGGTTTCATCCAGGGTCGGACGCCTTTTTCCAGATCAGCGATGATCGTCTCGGTGATCCGCGCATAGATATCGACGCGCGGGCTTCTTTCTTTCCTTTTCATTTTCAGACCTCCTGATTTCACGACCGCGCCGATCGCGGTCCGTCACGAGGTCCGAAAACGGCGGGGCTCAAGGCCGGAGCGGCACCCGAGCCGCGGTCCTGGTGCGCGCAGCGTGGCGGGGTGGCGGAGGGCCGGAACGAAGAGAAGGACGGCAAAGCCGTTGCTGCTGCTGCCGGCTCCGCCCGGACCTTTTTCGGGACGGACCGCGATCGGGGCATCCGCGCAGTGGAAAAGGCGGCGCTCGGCGCCGCCGTTGAGGAGTGAGATGATTGGTGGGTCAGTGAACCGGGTGACCGCCGGTGTAGGGGTCGTATTCGAAGAGGATGACGATCTCTGCCTCTTCGACTTCGTCGGCAGGGAGGACGCCGTATTCGCCGTCGGACTTGAAGAGGACGATCGGGGTCATGAGGGTGCGAGCGAGGTTCCAGGCGTGTTTTTGGGCGAGGGAAAGATCGTGCTGCATGTAAGGGCTCCATCGTTGGAGCGGGCCAATCCCGCTCTTGATGGCTCCGTCAGTGTGCGGCTTAGCGGACGCGATCACCGCGGAGGCCAAAGCCAAGCGGCCGCCGCTTGCGAGCGGACCCTTTACGGGTTGATCGTGGAAGTCCGCGCCGCACCAGGAATGCCATCCCTCAAAAGAGCGGGATTGGGTTGCGTCCGAGATAGAGTTCTGGCCATGTGCAGTCGGATTGGCCGGGCCGAGGCTGGATCGCCAAGTACACTCTCCGGTCGCCTGATGACAGGCCTCACACAGTGCGGGATACGCGGACTTCTTGTCGGGGAGTGTTCCGAGCAGAAATCAAGTCCGTTTCACGGCCTTGATCGCGGACGCGCCGGCCGCTTGCTTGATTGTCGTGGCTATCTCGCGGAGGAACGCCGCGCTGACAGAACCGATCGGCTCGGTGGACACGAAATCATAGTCCTTATCCATCTCGACGCGATTGAACTCGTCGAGAATGATCCAGCATGGCGGTTTGAGCCCAATGCGCCGGCACTCGATTTCAGGGACAGTAAGCGCAAGCTGGCCGTCGAGCGGCGGCCTGGAGGTAAAAGGAAAGAGAAACACGACATCAGGATTGCCGGATGTTTTGATGACGATGCAGACTGGGCGCGGTTTCCGGCCGGATTCCTCGCCCTTCTGAGCTTCGCGATGCCAGAGATAATGAAACTCGGCGACGTCGCCCTGCTCAAGCATCGTCTTTGGCAGGTTCGAGAATGGCGTCAATGCCGGATATCAATTCCGCACTGACATCGTCCGGCGCATCATGTAGGGAATATGACTTCGTCGGGCTCGGTTCGCCGCGCATCCTGTGATAGTCGCGGGCGGAGAGAACAAAGAGCTTCTCCTTGCCGTGCTTGGTGAGCACGACCGGTTCGATCATCGCCGCCTCAAGAATTTCACCCGAAGAGCGGTTCATGTCGGAAAAAGTGTAGTGCTTCATCTCATGGCTCCTGTATTTCACGTAAAATAGGTATTTTACGTTGTTTTGTCAATTCGAGTCTTCGTGTCGACAAAAATGGGGCGGAGCCGAAGCTCCGCCCGTATGGCCTAGCTGAGTGCGGCCATCTGCAGTTCTGCCGCCTTGCGATCGACGGTCTGGCCGGGGTTGTCGATCGGGCGCTGGAAGGGCTTCCAGGCCTCGCCGACCACCTCTTCGTAAGCGGTCACGACGCCTTCGGCGGCGCAGCGGAGCGCGTGGGCTTGCAGGCCCATATCGGCTGCGAATTCGCGCTTGCGTTGGGCTGCCCCATCGAAGCCGACCGGGCCATCGATGTCCTCGTCCCGAGTGTCATTGGATCCCTTGGCCGAGGCATCGCGGGCCTCGGTCACGGCGCGGCTGTAGAATTGTCCGGCCCCGTGGGCGGAGCCGACAAACGAACCGACGATGCGCTGCAGGTGGATCTGCATCGCCCGTTCGCCGAGACCCTCGTTGAGGGCGTCGGCCGTGTCGACGATGATCTTGTGATGGAGATCGCGGATGCCGTCACCGTCGATCACGGGAAGACCGAAGCTTTCGGAGATGAGGGAGGCCTGAGCGCTATCGGGGCAAGCAAGTCGGACCATTTCGAGCGAAGCGCCCTTGCGAAGCTGGGTGACCTTGGCGGATTGACGGGAAGAACGAGCGGTACTGGTCATGTGAGTTTCCTTTCCTTCACGGTATGGCTGAAGGCTCAAGCCGGACTGCCGGCCTTCCCTTCGGGCGCGGTCAGGAAAAACCGGTGGAAAGACGGAGGCTTCAGGGTCCGCGCGGACCGAGACGAGCGAACATGTCCTGCGGGTCAGCAGGGCTTTCAGCCCTTGCGCCATACCGCGGGACCGGCTTGGCGAGGATGGTCCGCGCGGCCGCACCGCGGCGCGTCAGCGGCCTTGAAGGCTCCGGCCGCCGGTTTACGACCGCAGCCTGTCCCGAAGGGAAGGCCGGCAGACATGGCGCTCCACTGGCGGCGATGTGTGAAGGAAATGGCGATCGCCAACCGGACCGCTCACCCGACCAAATCACCGCTGCGTCTGCCGATGCGGTTCGGGAGAACGCTGCGCTAACCCTTGCCTACCGGCCATTGCGGGAAGGGCATGCTTCCGGGTTTATAGTCTGGCGGGATGACGGCAGGGGCCATGGACGCCGCAAGGCCCTCGCCGGCGACTGCCCAGTCGATGATGGCGACGTTGGCCTGATCGGGAAATGGTGACGATCCGTCAAGATGGGCTTCGAGCGCTTCGGCGATGTGCGCACGGGGATTGGTGGTATCGGCCGTCACTAGAATATGGACTGCAACGAGCCATGTGGTCATGGTCTGGGTCTCCTGTTCGGGGTCATGAAGCGGGGAGCGTGGATCGACCTCAGAGCCGCACGCTTCCACGCGTCGGCCCCCGCGAACCGGGTGCTGTGCCGCCTGTGATGGATAATGAGCTTCGGATAGGCGCCCTCCATCCGGAAGCTGGCGTGCCAGCCGAAGGCAATGGCGATCAATTTCCAGGGGACGGACATCAGCGCCCCCATCCGATAAAGCTGGAGGGCCCGTCATAGACA
>NZ_CP177289.1:0-10261 GCF_046837775.1 Hoeflea sp. Naph1
GGAAGCGCTATTTATTATCGGGCAGCTGCCCTGATGCACGTCTGGCGGGCGCGGATCATCGTGTTAACCTGCGTGGCGTTCGGCACCCGCGCCATAAAGACCTCTTCGGGCAAGGCGCGGATCTCCACCGGCGTGACTGCCGAGGTAAACCTGATGACTCAAGCGTCGCCGACGATCTCATTAAGCCGGACGAGATCATGCGCCTTTCGCACGACCGTATGATCCTGATAAGACTGGACAGTCTGCGGCATTCGCCCAAAGGCTGCGACTCTATGTCGATTTAGATTTGAAGGACTTTTAGATGAACATCGACAGGCTGACACACCTGCCAGAGCGCAAGCAGCGCGAACTGCAGCGCGTCGCCGCAATTTTGTTCGATGAATTCGAAGAAGTCCAGAAAACCAAGCTGTCCGAGAAGAGCAAGCGCGGACGGATTCTCAAGCTCATCCTATTCGGCTCCTATGCCCGCGGGGACTGGGTAGAGGACCGCAAAAGTGGCTATCTGTCGGATTACGATCTACTGGTGATCGTTAATTACAGTCATTTTGCCGATCAGTATGAAGCCTGGGAGAAAGCGGGCGAACGCTTTGTGCAGGAACTGGCGATCACCCATCATGTGACTGCGCCCGTAAACTTCATCGTTCACACCTATGAGGAGGTGAACTCGCAACTCGCGCAGGGGCGCCCCTTCTTCATCGATATCGCCCGCGACGGAATCGTCCTTTGTGAACTGCAAGGTTATCCCCTTGCGTCGCCAAAATCGCTTGAGCCAGACGAGGCGCGCGCGGAGGCAAGACGGTATTACGAGCACTGGTTTCCGAGCGCTGGTGCTTTTCAGGCCGCCTCCGCATTCCTTGCCGAGCGCGGAAACCTGCCTGAAGCAGCCTTTCAGCTCCATCAGGCCGCAGAACGGTTGTATCACTGCGTTCTTCTGGTTACGGCCCTCTACAGCCCCAAATCTCACAAACTGAAGTTCCTGCGCTCGCAGGCCGAGCGGATAGCACCGCAGTTGATAGGCGTATGGCCGAATGACACCAAGTTCGCAAAGCGCGCATTTGCTCGCCTCGATCGCGCCTATGTCGATGCACGCTATTCGCCTGCATACGAAATCACAGTTGAGGAACTCACGTGGCTGCTGGACCATGTTAGAGCGCTGCAGGAAGCTGTCGCCGCAATCTGTGCCGAGCGCATTGCATCCTAACCTGCCATCACGCGGTCATGTGATCGGCTTCGAGACCTTGGACTTTTCGGACCAACCGCCACTCACGGCCCGATGTCGACGTCAAAGACCGATTCATTTAACGATTGTTTTGCGCCCTCACGCACCTTCACGCGTAGCGGGCTCGCGTATGGGGTGGCTACGCAACGAGAGCTGCCCTCCACCTGTCCGACGAGCTTTGGCAGCAGCCCGCGTCCGTGCCGATCGTAGAGACGAAGTCTGCCTTCATCTGGAAGCAGAGACTGTGGGAGCCTGTTAAAGGCCGAAACTGTATCCCAAGATGCTAGTGGGGAATACGGCGGTATTTGCCGGCGACTTGTTGGCTGTGTCAGCGAAGCATCGTCGGAATAGCGGGTAACTTCGCATCGTTCTTCCACCATCCTTCGGCCAGCAATCCAGCATCTGGCCCGAGCTTGGCCTTGACGCGCACTATTTGGCCAGATCTACCCCAGTCATATCGCAATCTCAGGCACGCCCGCATCAGTCAGAAGCTGATAGAGTTCAGCCACATTGTTTCGCTGTCCGCGTTGTTGGCAGAAGGCGAAGATGGCGCGTTGTTTCGCCCGCGAGAGGGCGACGAAAAACGCTGCGACGCCTTCGGGGTCGCCTGGGGTGTGGGCCCACCAAGCACGGTCGTCGAGGCCAACGAAGATGATGGTGTCGTATTCGAGCCCCTTGCTCTTATGGACGGTCATCATCGGAATCTGATTGACCCCCTCGAATGCATCTAGGCAGGCCATCCAGTTCGGGGCGCCATCGGCGGAAGCGAAGAAGTGGATGCAAAAAGCTTCAAGGATGATCTGAAGCATGTCGCCAACGCCATATTCGGCATAGGTTCGTGCGATCGCCCCGAGATCCAGATACTCGAAAACCCGTCTGACGAAATCGAGAGCACTTTGCCGCGACGGGGCGGTGGCCGCCATGTCGGTGCGTAAGGAAGTGAGAAATGCGCTGAGTTCCACCTCGACCTTGGCCGCGCGCGCATCATCGTCTTGCCCAGTAGCGCGCAACGCCAGGACAGAAGACGAGACCAGCTGCCATGCGGCCGGCGCGCGGCGTGTCGCGCCCAGGCGGAAGACCGCAATCGCGAGCCGGCTCAGGTCATCAGATAGCAAATCCTGAAGCGAGGTTTTGCCGAGAGTATGGCTCTCATTGCGAATCCGCAGGCCATGAACGGCGAAGGCTCCAGCGAGTTCATGCTCATAATCATCGGACTTCTGTTTCACTAGGAGCGCGTAGTCGCGCGGTGCCCGGCCGCGGGTGGCAATGTCATTGGCGATCCATTGCGCCAGGTGGGCGGCTTCCGCCGCAATGGTCTGGCTGGACCAAACCTGAGCCACGTCGCCATCGACCTGACGGGCGGTCTGAGCGACCGTGGGGACGGTGTTCGGATCGAGAGCGCGCGCGACGATGTGCTGGATCGCGACCAGGTCCGGCGAGGAACGGAAGTTGAAAAGGAGGGGGAACCTTGCTCCGCCGAAATCGGCCTGCAGCCGCTGAAAGGCGTCCTGACGCGCACCGGCGAAGACCATGATCCGCTGCTTGTCGTCACCTACGCCGGTGATGATGGTTTGCCCGCCAGAGAACGCCGAATGCAGGAAGTCGTACTGCGCGTAGGTCGTGTCCTGGAATTCGTCGACGAACACGAAGGGATAGGTGGCGACGAGCGCCCGGCGGATGTGGGGATTGGCCCGGAGCAGCAGCTCCGCGAGCCGGTTGATGCCGACGAAGGTAAGTGCAGAGGGCTGGTCTGGCCGTAGTTGCGTTGCCCACCAGCGGGCGATGGCGAACTCGGCGGCGTTCTGGGGCGCGATAGGTCCCATGGGCAGCCGATAGCTACCGACGATCTTGGGTTCAAAGTCGCTCGCGCTGTAGCCGGCGATTTCCGCCTGCCATTCCGGCGGCGCACTGAGCCGGGCGAGCGTGAGGAAGCCCTCTATCGCCTTGCGCTTTGGGAAGGAGATTTCGTAGGGCCGGGTCGGGCGCCAGTCGGCGGGGATGGCGTTGAGAAAGCGGTCGACGAGGCTCTTGGTGAAGGCGTCGAAGGTGACCGACACGAACCGGTTGGCGAACTCTGGCGGGCACCGCTGGCGGACGCGCGACCCGAGATTGTTGGCTGCATCTGTTTTGAACGAAATCGCCAGCACGCGGTGCGGCGCTCGGCAGAGGCCCGTCTCAAGCAAATAGACGGCGCGCTGGGCCAGAAACTCGGTCTTGCCGGCGCCGGGGCCTGCGACCACACACGCCGAGCCGGCGTGGCGCAGGGCATTCCACGCCACCGGTTCGAGATCGTTAATGCCGCTCGGGCGCCAGTCCTCTGGCCGAATAAGGCGCATGATCAGGCACCCGCAGGAGGCGGCGGGGTGAGACGAGCGACAATTGAGGTCAGGAGTGCGCGCAGTTCTTCGGGAGCGGTGGCTGCGAGGGCAGCCGGATCTTGTGCACTCAACACCCGAACGTGGGTGCTGGGCTTGCCGCGCCCCAGGAATAGATACCGATACCAGCGCATCAAACCGTCATGGTCGGCAGCGTACAGGTGAGGCAGACCGTCGTCGCCGAGAACCGCCGTGCGCGGCTCTCCTGCAGGCGAGGGCCCCTGGCGGCCGGGTTCGACGATCTGATAGGCGAGCGGGAGAGCCTTCAGCATCGAGTAGTCGAGGTCGAGGGGCGTGCAGAAAAAGACATTGAACTGGCGCAGCCAATTCATCCAGTTTGTGATATTCGCAGTGTCCTCGATCGGCAGAGCATCGAAAGCCGCCAGATTGGCGGCTGGCCCCTGGGGGTTGAGATGCTGTCCGAAGATGGCCTGTGGCGTGACGTTGTTTGCGAGCAGTTGCGTGCAGGCCGTTTTGATACGTCCCCACCCACCCCCAGAACGTCCCCAGTCGAGATCCAGCAAGGTGGCGTAGGGGATGTCGAGATCGGTCAGCAGTCGCCAGAGGTGGTTCACATGCCGACCGCCCAGCGGAACGACCGCGACAAAGGATCGATCGATGTCGAGCCCCATCGCCTCGGCGAGACGGGGAAGAACGACCTCCTCGGACGCACCTTCTCCCAGCACGACGAAGCGCGCGAAATAGAGTTCGGGATAGGTCCGCACGGCCTCGCGAATGAATTTCGATGCCTCTTCCTCGCCGACGGGGAGGTTGATCGGGCGGATTCGGGCCGTTCGATCGTGCGGATCGAGCCGGAAGTGCCGGACCTGCGTCGGATCAACCCGGGCGAGGATGCTCGGGGAATGGCTGGAGACTACGGCCTGCGCCTGCGGCGACTTCGTCAGGTCCTGTATCTGCCGAACGATGCGGGAGAGATAGAAGGGAGCGAGATTGTTCTCGGGCTCTTCGATCGCGATGAGCGTGAGCGCCGGTAACGGTACGCCGCCAGCCTGGAAACCGGCTCCAGCAGGATCGGCGACGATCCCGGCTTCAACGTCCAGTGTCGCTGCGGTCATCGCCAAATGGAAGAGCGACCTCTGGCCGTCGCTCAGATCATCAAGGGCTCGCTCCCGGCCGACCTCGTCGGGGCGGAAGACCACCTCTACCTTCCGGATGAAATGCTCAAAACGCAGATCGAGCGGGCGGAAGAGCGGCGTCGTGTCGGTCCCGGCTGTGTACACTTCCTGCCACCGCCGCGTCACCGCTGCGGAAATCACATCGACGGCCGGCTCCCCGGCGAAAGCGCCGTTCAAGGCGGCGCCGGCGTTTGTGAACGTGTCGCGGACTCCCTGCGACCAGTTGATGGCGCGCCACAGCCTGCCGCGCAGAAAGGCCGTCACCTGGGAGGCGCCGTCCCGCGTCGCTGGAACGTAGATCATTTGGATCCGCGCCCGGTCGGGGGCTTTCAACTCGGTGCAATCAGGGTCGGTGAACGCCCCGAAAGTCCGGATCGCCCAGTATTTCTGTTCAATCGCACCATCGAGCGAACCGTCATCGGTCCAGGTCGCTTCGAGACGCAGGCGACATTTCAGCTTGCCCGCCTCTTCAGCGGCCATCTGATGGAAGAATTCCGGAATTGCCGCGCCACCGGCGCCGTCGGCGTCTAGTTCTGGAAAGGCGATCATTGCCTCTAAGACGAAGTGTCTCTGGGGTGGCGCAACAAGCTCGGTGGAAGGGACGTGAAAATCCTGACGCCGCAGTCGTCGCTGATCGCCCGTCACGCCGAAGAGGCGCTGCAGGGCCTGCATCAGGGCGGTCTTGCCCGCGCCGTTGACGCCGACAAAGGTGGTGAGGCCGGAGGTTAGATCGACGCTTGTCGCAACTGGTCCGAAGCAACGGAAATTCGTCAGACTGAGCCGCTCAATAAACATTTTAGCCGACCTCCCGTTATTGGTGGCCGATCGCGTCAAGTTTCCCTTGATTGGCAGTCGCGGCCTTCCATGATTTCGTCTCTTATACTTCATCGATCAGTACAAGGCGCGCTGAAGCTTCAAGAATCGAGAGGCCCCTAAGCACGCCTTCCTCAAGCGTTTGTCGCGACCGCTGACGGCTTCGAAAATAGCGCGTGGCGAAGTTCGATCTGTGATCCGGTTTGGCGGGTGTGCCTTGTGCGGAAGCGCTCGATCGTTTCGATCGCGGCAAGGGGTGTAGGCCCCTCAGCGAGGGCGAGAGGGACATGGCTGCCGATGACGTCGGCAATCCGTGAATTGGCAAAGGGCACGTCGCCGTCGAGCACGTAACCGAGCATGCACCCCACAGGCAGCTGCTCGGCATACTGCTCGGTGAGAAAACGCATCATGCCTTGTGTGACGTACACGGTGGCCAGGGAACTGCGGCTTCCGCCGTTGATCACGTTGAGCCGCTTGCACTCATAAGCCAGGTATCTCTCCCGATCCCAGTCGAAGAGTACGGCGATGTCGATGATGCCCTTGCTGTATTTCGACCCGTCAGCCGCTAGGCCGAACGGCTCGAACTGATACTCGACCCAATGGCATAACCGACGCACCACAACGTCCTTGGCGAGGCGATCGACGAGGTTGATGGTGATGTCATCTTCCCCTGGCTGTTCGGGAAGAACCGCCATGCACTCTGGCCACGCTGCCGCGATCCTCTCGAGGAAGCGGTCGTCAAACGAAACGAAGTTGTCGACCCATCCCTGCACATCACCGATCAGCATCACTCCGCGCCCCGCTGTTGCGGCGCGGCGGCAGCTTGCTGGAGGTCGAGCGCTATTCCATCCGCATCGGCGAGCGCCGTGGAGCGCAGCCAGAAGCGCATCTGCATAGGCTTGATGAGGTAGAGGCAGTCACCGACGAAAACGCGCAGATCCGGCATGAGCTGGAAGTTGCCGTCGAGGGGCCTGTGGATGTGGGCTGCAAGTTGCTCGAGTACGTCGCTGAGCTCGCCGGCCGCATCTTCGGCATAGTCTTCATGGCCGCCCAGCTGAAGGCGAAGGATCGCCAGGTCAGCGCCGCGCGCGACAAGGCGCGCATCGATCTTTTTGCCTTTGAACCAGACCGAGAGGCTGGCCGACAATGTGTGCGCGTATTGAGCGCGTTGCGGTTCGTCAGGCGCGCGCCAGAGTTTCGGGAAATGGCCCTCATGGGGCTGAAGGGCAGGAAGGATCGCCTCAACGGTATCGTCGATCAGCGCGATTTCATCGGGCGACAGGCAGAAGTATTGGTACGAGAGTCGGTCGATTGTCCGCAGGATCTCGCCGTCGCCGACCTGCATCGAGAAAGGCTCGTTGGAGCGTTCGCGTGCGTCGTCCACAATTGCGATCAGCTTCAGCGCGGCTTGGGCGGCTGCGGCGTGATCGGGGACATCGTCGGGTGATGGAAATGGCAATCGTAGCAGGTCGGCTTGCTGGACTTCGGGTCGATCCGACCCGAACGAAGCGGTGCCGTGAAAAGCATACCAAACCGCTATGCGACTATTGAGTATCGCGGTCAGGAGCTTGGCACGGTCGCTCTCGCCCTCCGGCACCACGATCGCCTGGAAGATATGCTGGAAGGTCAGAGGTCGATCGCAATAGGCGGCGCGAAGACGGTTCTGCGACGTCTCGACCCCACGCGGAATAAGGATCCGCGAGCCATCGAACCCGGCCTCGAACCCGCGACGACGAACCGTCGACGATGCGGCCGGTATTAAGCCTTCCACAGTTTGGGCTAGGCGTGAG
The DNA here is from genome assembly GCF_046837775.1 of Hoeflea sp. Naph1. Classification (GTDB taxonomy): domain Bacteria; phylum Pseudomonadota; class Alphaproteobacteria; order Rhizobiales; family Rhizobiaceae; genus Hoeflea. The sequence continues at coordinate 7,334 of NZ_CP177289.1, forward strand.
TAGGCCGCAATGGGTAGGTCCGGCAGCCGGCCGACATACGCGCTTTCGAGTGGAGGCGCATCGCTATCGCTGTCTTCATTGAAGGGCTGATAGCCTTGCCCGATCACCCAGCGATTGCCCGGCTCTTCGCGGCGACGGCTTAGGCCGCCAAAATCATTGACGAAGGCCTGTAGCTTGGGAAGCCGTGCGAGGTAGCCGAACAGTTTGGCGTCCGGTTCGCGCATCCAAAGGCGCTGCTTGAAGATGAGCGGGTTATCGAGAACCGCGCCTACCCCGAGCGAGGCCTTGTCCGCGCTGCTCAGCGTGATGACACGCTTGATGCGCAGGTTGAGGTCGGCCTTCGGCGCCCAGTAGTCGAAGCGATACGGGAAATTACCCGCATTCGCGCTGCCGTAGATGATCAGAGCTGTCGGGCGATGGGCTTTCTCGAAAAGCTGAAAGCGAAGGTCGGCGAAGTTGATGACGCGGCGGACTTGGGATTTCCGGAAGAACGCATCACGCGCTTCGACCGTCTTTTGGGCGTGGTTATGCAAAAATCCCATCGCCGGCAGCAGGAACGCGATCAGTCCGCCGTCGGCGAGATGCGACAGCGCTTTCCAGCTGAATGCCCAGGCGTCCTCGCCACCGGGCATGGGATGGCCGTTTTTTTTGCTCCACTGCACAGACGAACGGGCCGGACCGCGGCGGCTGGTCCATGGCGGATTGCCGATGATAACCTCGTATCGGGCGCCGTCAGGTGACACTTCGAAGAAGTCGCAGCAGACGAGGTTCTTGCCCCAAAGTTCCGGGAGGAATTTCCCGCGAGTGATGAGCTTGCGGATGTCGCGTGGCGACACCTCTTCGAGCAAGGCGATGTAGAGCGAAAACACGGCAACCCGAACGGCGCCGCCATTCAAGTCCCAGCCATGGATTTGGCTGAGCAAGGACAGCAGCGTTTTCCAGGAAATCGACTGCGTCTTGTGCTTGGCGCGCCAGTGTTCGCATAGCCGCTGGAACGAGCGGACGAGGAAAACGCCTGAACCGCAGGCAGGGTCGAGGAAGTTCCCTGTCGTCTTTGTCGCATCCGGCAACATCTCCCACGCTTGGGAAACGACGGTGTCGGCGAGGAACATGGGCGTGTAGTAAGCACCGTTGGCGCGGCGTTCGGTCTCGCGTTCACCCAGGAACCGATCGTAGACGGCGCTGACGAGCTCGATCGGGATATAGCGGAAGTCATAGCCCCAGAACCGCTGCTGTCCGGAACACGCCATTTCTTCACGGCCTGACCGGAACCGCGCCAAGATCGCCAGATGCGCAGGCGTGACTTCTGGCGCCTCGCCCGTGGCCTCGAAGGAGCACGGCGCGACGAACAGATCGCCGTTGAAATCCGCGTGGAGGGTCCGGAAGAGGGACCGGAAGAGATTAACGTCGCCGGTTTCCAGCAGCGCCGAAAAACTCTCCGCGCTCTTCTCGGAAACGGCGGCAAAGTAGGTGGGCGTTACGATCTCCCGGTCCTCAAGGTAGGCGATAAACATCGCCTGTATGAGCAGGGCCTGGGCCGCATCGGGAGCGAGCGCGGTCTTTTGCAGGAGGTCATGGGACGCATTCAGATTGTCGAGGAGAACCTGATCGATGCGTTCTTTCGGGGGAAAATACTCACCGTAATCCTTCCAGAGACGCCCGGATTCTGCGCCGTAGATAAGGTTCTGAAACCGCAGCGCTTCGGTCGTCAGGCTGAGGCTATCGATGAGGCAGCGGGTCTCGAAGGCGTCGCCTGGATCGCTCAACGGAGTACGGGCGAGCGAAAACGCTCTGAGCGTATCGTCGGCGATAACCAGCAACAGGCTGGCCAGGCCCTGATTCCAGAGTGCGCCGTGAAGATCAGTAATAGCGGCGCGGTCGTAGTGATCGGCTTCCAGGATCGCGACCGTCGGGACGCCCTGGACGCAGAAGATCGCCGATAGACCCATTTCATTGAGGGCGGCTCGGATAGCCGCTGCGTGCGGCACGTCGCTGACGGCCTCGGCCGACTCGTAGAGTTCAGGCGAGCGCCGATGTGTGAGCCCCAAGCGGTCTTTCCACTCTGGCGCCAATGCGGATGCCAGAGTGGGGGTCATGCTCGCTTCTCGCGCCGTTCCGGCTGCACAGCCACTGAGGTGGGGGGAAACTGCAGATGGCCCTGCTCTTGGTCGACTTCAGTCGCAGTGAGGGCCGAGCGTAGTCGTGCTATTATTGGCGCGCACGGCACGCAGAGGCTTGAGGCGTCCGGCGAACAGCGGTGGGCTACACTTGCGTCGACAAGGCGGAAATTGTCGATTTCGATCAAAGCGACGCAGCTTTCAAGCGAGCGCCAAGACTTTCCCCGGCACTCCTTGAACAGCAGATCGAAACGATCCCCGACCGTTCCGACGCGTACGCCGAAATGTCTGACAAGTTCGGCGACTATCGCTATCGCGACAACGTCCCCCGGCGTGAAGCTAGGGGCATGCCCTTTGTGTAGGCTCAGTGCCGGAATAGCATTCCGCCATGTGCGAAAAGCATCCACTGAAATGGAAATCAATTCGCGAATCTGGCTCTGAGTATACTGCATTAGTGCACCTTAGTGCGGAGTCGGCGCCAGATCAATGCGGGGCGCACCCCAATTGCGTTCGCTCTATGTTTGCGTACGGCGGATACTTGCATTCGGTTTCGGAACTCTCGGATGGCAGGGGGAGCAATGATTATGCGACCATTGCCGATCAAGTCCTGACTGACGTCAGCAAACTCAGGACACCGGGGTATACCGCATAGTCGGTTCCCGACCCCAATCTCGCCGTTCATGCATTCCGCAGCGAAGTCTGCTCTCCGCCCAGCTTTCCGATTTGAGACACGATGAAACAGGCCAGCTTGTCTCCATTTTGGCCATCCAAACATTGCTCGCGTGGGGGTTCGAAGCGTCGGAGCCAGACC